>NZ_JBSGZJ010000531.1:0-4604 GCF_053610925.1 Streptomyces sp. NPDC054847
GCGACGCCACGCCGCGTGAACACGTTCCGCGCCAACCGGCGCGAGACCCGCGAGGCACGGGCGGCGCATCTGCCTTACCGAGCCTGTACGCAGCCCGAGGGGCCCGGACCGAATCCGATTCGGTCCGGGCCCTTCGGGCTTTCCCACGGCAGCGCCCTCGGGGCTTCACTCGGCTCCACTCGGCCGGTCAGAGCCGCTCGTACACCGTCACCCGCCGGCCGCGGTCCTGCTCGTCCGCCACCACTGTGAAGCACTGCTTCAGGACGGCGACCTTCTCCTTGTCCCGTTCCGGCGACACCGGCCGGGCCACCTGGGGCGTATCGGTGATCAGCGTGATCCGCCGCTGCGAAAGCATCGCGGTCCGTATGCGCTCCGGACTCGCCTCCTCACCCTTCAGCGTCCCGGACGCCACCGGACTCTCCGCCAGCGCGATGTCCCGCAGACCGGCGAACGCGGCGGGGGAAACCAGCGCGGTATCGCGCCGGGCCGCCGGAACGAAGACAACCGTGTCGCCGTCCTTCTTGAGGCGCCGCACGTCCGCGGCCACCGCCAGGACATCGTCCACGCGGCTGGCCGGGGACCGCTTGGCAGCGACTGCGGCAACACCGCGATGACGGCCGCGGCGACCACGGCCGGCACCAGCCATCGTGGCGCCCGAGGGGATTTCGGCTCGATCATCCATGCAACCGCACCCGCTGCCGCGCCGATCAGCAGGGCCAGGCCCAGCATGCTGAGCGGCCCGGACGACCGGCCCGGCGACGGACGCTGATCCCACGCCCTGTGCGGCACGTCCTGATCGTGTCGAGGCCCGGATGCCCCCCGCATCCGGGCCTCGCCCGTTGCACGCGCCGCGCCCTCACCCGCTGCATGCGGGCGCCGGTACGTCGCGCGGGACGTCCGGGTCGAGCAGGCCGAGCCGCTGCGCGTGCAGCACGGCGCTGAGACGGTCCGGAGCCTCCAGCTTCCGGTAGATGCTCTGCAGATGCTTGTGCACGGTCCGCACCGACACGTGCAGTCGACGGCCGATGGTCTGCGCGGGCAGGCCCTCGGCGAGCAGCCGCAGGACCGCGGTCTCGCGCGGGGTGAGGCCGAGGTCGGACGTCCGTGCGCCGGCCGGGCATGCCGCACCGCGGTCTCCGCCCGACATGCCAGGTGCCGCGTGGCCGCTGAGCAGTTCGTGCTGGGCCGCGGCCGCGCGCAGCAGCGGCTGGACGGCCACCGCGTACCGCAGGGCCCGCTCGTCGAAGTCCGGGCCGGCGCGGTGGATCAGGAAACCCCGCACCGGCCGGCTCCGGCCGGGCAGGGGCAGGCCCAGCATGTGATCGGTCCCAAGGCACTGGCGGAGGACGCTCGCGGTCTCGCTGTTCCGCCACCGGGCGCCGGTGAGCTGGGCCGCTGTGCGGGGTGCGCGGTCCTGCACGGTGCCGTAGTGCCCGGCGAAGGGGTAGCCCTCGCGGATGAGGCGTACGGCCCGGCGCGAGGGAACCTCCGCCGCGCTGCCCTCGCCTCTTCGCCACGCCCGCACGGGCCCGTCGTCCGCGGCCCACTCGGAGTCCTTGGCGACCACCACCTCGCCGCCGAGCGCGCGCATCAGTTCCTCCGCCACAGCACGCCACAGATGATCCGGGTCCCTGGTCTCCAGAAGACTCACGGCGAGTTCCAGCATGCGTGCGTAGTCGTTTACTGCCGGGTCGGACATCCCTCTGCCTTTCGCGTCCCCCTGCCTGGGCAGAGGGCACCACGCGGCGATCGAGCGTGGCGTACGGATCAGCTTGCCGTAGCGGAGCGGACCGTGGCCAGCGGATGTCCGGCCGTCAATACGCAGTTGTCCCCATGGCGAGGGTGAGCCGGCTCGGCGATAGTTCTGGCGGGGTCGGCGCGCCGGCGGTCCGCCACGGGGGTTCGGACCGAAGGCGGCAGGCCTCGCCCCGCGACCGGAGATGTGCGGTTCGCCGCCTCCGGCGACTCGTCGGTGCCGCCCGCGGCGTCGACCGGGGGCGGACAGACTCGTTCCCAGCGGCGAGAACTCCCCGTCGCGGTGGCCGTAGCCGTCGCCACGGGACGCCCTCGCCCCTCGCCCCCATGAGCCGGGGGACGAGGGGCGAGCGGCGAGCGGCGATGTGACGGGCTACGACGCCGACGGCTGGAAGGACTTCGCCGCCTCCGACGCCGTCCCCGGCCGGACCACCTTCAGGCCGCCCGGCACGGACTTGTCCGGCTTCATGATGAAGCTCTCACGGGTGGACGGCGCCGCCGGGTCCGAGAGGTCGTGGGTGATGCCGAAGTCGCTCTTGTACGCGTTGAGCGTCAGCAGCGCCTTGTCGACGCCCTCCCGCGTCAGATCCTTGTCGGCGCACGCCTTCTTCAGCGCCTCGCCGAAGACCGTCGCCGCCGTGTAGCCGGCGACCACACCGTTGTCGAGGCCGTCCTTCGGGTACTCGGCCGCGTACTCCTTGGCCAGCTTCGACGGCCCGGGCTCCGGCGCGCCGATCGGGAGCGTGGAGGAGGCGATGTAGAAGTCCTTGGCGAGCGCCGGACCCGCCGGCGTCGCCAGCAGCTGAGGCGCGAACGCGGAGTTGTTGCCGACGATCGGGACGTTGAAGCCGCCCGCCGCCGCCACACCGGCCAGGGACGCCGCCTGCCGGGGACCCGCGCTGAGCAGGATCGCCTTGACGCCCGCCTTCTTCAGGGCCGCGACCTGCGCCGACATGTCGTTGTCCGTCGGCTTGATCTTCTGCTCCACGACCGTGAGGCCCGCCTTCTGGGCCGCGTACTTGGAGCCGGCCAGCGCGTTCTCGCCGTAGTCGCCCTCGAAGAAGACGTGACCGATCTTGTCGCCCTTGGCGATGCGCTTCTCGGCGAGGAGGTAGTCGACGGCGTTGATCGTCTCGACGTCGTACGTGGCGCCGAGGACCCGGACGTACGGGCTGCCCAGCAGGTTCGCGGACCACGCCTGGGGCAGTACGAGCCCCTTGTCCTGGCCGTTGACACGCTCCTTGACGGCCGCGACGAACGGCGAGCCGATGAACTGCGCGAAGCCGAGCACCTTCGGCTCCAGCTCGGTGTAGCCGGCGACGGCCTTCTGCGGGTCGTAGCCGTGGTCACGGACCGTCAGCTCGATCTGCCGGTCGCAGATGCCGCCGGCCGCGTTGGTCTGCTTGGCCCACAGCTGCTGGGCCTGGGTGACGCTCTTGCCGAGGGACGCGTACACGCCCGTCATGTCGGTGAGCACACCGAGCGTGATCGCCTTGTCGGTGACCCCCTTGTCGGTCTTGACTCCCCCGGCGCCGTTGGTGTCACCGTCGCCGCTGGTGGCCTTGCTGCTGCAACCGGCCGTCACCGTCAGCGCGAGGACGGCGAGGACCGCCGCGTACGTTCTTGACTTCATTTCTTCTCCCGAGGGGACGGAACGAGGCGGGTGAGTCCGCCGGGCAGGAACAGCACGACCGCGACGACAGCCGCGCCGTACAGATAGCGGGAGGCCTCCCCGGGGGACACGCCGCCGGTGCCCGGTGCGGAGACCAGGGGCAGGGCGTCGCTCCAGCGGGTGAGGACCTGGGGGAGCAGCGAGACGAAGATCGCGCCGACGACGGCTCCCGCGACCGAGCCGAGACCGCCGATGACGATCATGGCCAGGTACTCGAGGGACAGGATCATGCCGAAGTACTCCGGCACGGTCCGCTGGAAGATCAGGGCCAGCAGGACGCCGGCGAGACCCGCGTACATCGAGGACAGGACGAAGACGGCGGCCCGGTAGCGGGCGACCGGCACGCCCATCACGCCGGCGGCGATGCGGTGGTCCCGCAGGGCGTTCATCGCCCTGCCGGGCCGGCCGCGGAGCACTCCGCGGGCGAAGAGGCCGCACACCAGGAGGGCGACGAGCGCGGCGTACCAGAGCTTCTCCATGGACTGGAACGGGACGGCGGCGACGAGGAGCTCGCTGTCGTCGAACTCGAATCCGAAGAGGGAGAGCGGGGGTACGGCGCGGCCGTTGAAACCGCCGGTCAGGTCACGGGCGTTGAACAGCACATGCTGGCCGACGAAGATCAGCGCGAGCGTGGCGATACCGAGGTACGCCCCGCGCAGCCGGCCGGCGATGGGGCTGAACACCCCGCCCGCCAGGCCCGCGAGGAGTACCGCGAGCACGGCCGCCAGCCACGTCGGCAGGCCGAGACCGGCCAGCTCGTGGCCGCTCTCCACGTCGTTGCCGCCGGCCAGGACGCAGTAACCGTACGCGCCGATGGCCAAGAAGAAGGCGTGCCCCATGGAGAGCTGCCCCGTCGCGCCGGTGAGCAGGTTGATGCCGATGGCGCCGATGGCGGCCGCCATGGCGAAGAGGCCTGCCTGGAGCCAGAAGCGGTCGAGATAGAAGGGCAGCGCGAGGAGCAGGAGCGACAGGGCGCACCAGAGGTACGCGCGGGGGCGCCGCCATGGCGGCCCCTGCCGTACGCCGGTCACCCGGCCGGGAGGAGCGGCCTCGGACGCGGCCTTCGCGGGCTCCGTACCGCCGGGCGGTACGGGAGCGGCGTCGGCGGTCTTCACCGGCGCGGCGGCCTCTCCCGACGGGGCGGGAACGGACGGCTTCGCGGCCTCTCCCGACGGGG
>NZ_JBSGZJ010000532.1:0-4590 GCF_053610925.1 Streptomyces sp. NPDC054847
CCCCCGCACGGGGTACGACACGGCCCGGTTCGTCCAGCCGTGGTGCCGACTCGGGTCAGCGGCGGGCGACGCCCTCCGCCCGCGCCGCCGCGGCCACCGCCGCGGTCACCGCGGGCGCGACCCGCTCGTCGAAGGGCGAGGGGATCACGTAGTCGGCCGAGAGCGCGTCACCGACGACGTCGGCGAGCGCGTCCGCCGCCGCGATCTTCATGCCCTCGGTGATCCGCGACGCCCGCACCTGGAGCGCGCCCGCGAAGATGCCCGGGAAGGCGAGGACGTTGTTGATCTGGTTCGGGTAGTCCGAACGGCCGGTGGCCACGACCGCCGCGTACTTGTGCGCGACGTCGGGGTGCACCTCCGGGTTCGGGTTGGCCATGGCGAAGACGAACGACCCCGGCGCCATGGACGCGACAGCGGCCTCCGGCACGGTGCCGCCGGAGACGCCGATGAAGACGTCCGCGCCGGCCAGCGCGTTCTCCAGTGAGCCCGAGAGGCCCGCGCGGTTGGTGAGCTCGGCGAGCTCACGCTTGACCGGCGTCAGGTCCTCGCGGTCACGGCTGACGATGCCCTTGCGGTCGGCGACCGCCACGTCGCCGAGACCTGCCTCCAGCAGGAACTTCGCGATCGCCACACCGGCCGCGCCCGCGCCGGAGATGACACCGCGCAGGTCGCCGAGCGTGCGCCCGGTCAGCTTGGCGGCGTTGCGCAGGGCGGCGAGGGTCACGACGGCGGTGCCGTGCTGGTCGTCGTGGAAGACGGGGATGTCGAGGCGCTCCTGGAGCTTGCGCTCGATCTCGAAGCACCGGGGTGCCGAGATGTCCTCGAGGTTCACTCCGCCGAACGAGGGCGCGAGACGCACGACGGTCTCGACGATCTCGTCGGCGTCGGTGGTGGCGAGGGCGATCGGGACCGCGTCCACGCCGCCGAACTGCTTGAAAAGGATCGCCTTCCCTTCCATGACCGGGAGGGATGCCTCCGGTCCGATGTCTCCGAGACCGAGCACCGCCGTTCCGTCCGTCACGACGGCGACGACCTGGGACTTCCAGGTGTAGTCGTGCACGAGCTCGGGCCGCTCCGCGATGGCGGTGCAGACCTTGGCGACGCCGGGTGTGTAAGCGAGGGACAGGTCGTCCTTGTTCCGCACCGGCACGGTGGCCTGGACGGCCATCTTGCCGCCGCGGTGCAGTGCGAACGCCGGATCGAAGGGCTCGTCGGCGCTCTCCGTGTCGGCGCTGTCGCTGCGAGGATTGACGATCTCCGCTGCCATGTGGTTGACCCCTTAGGTCTTCATCAGTTGAGGGTGGCCACTCCTGGTTGAGGAGGGGTGGGCGGGCACCGCGTCCGTTCCCTGCGCTAGGGCGGTTGGCCCGCCCCGGCAGGGGGAGGTACGTACGCGCGGGCGCGCCGCACACGCGCCCTGAGCCCCGGATGAGGGGTGTAAGGATCCTTCTTACCGGACGGACCACACCGCGGACGAGTCGATATGCGCTCGGTGACGCGGTTCATAGCCAGAAACCCGGACAAGCCCGCCAGGTGCAGCCGAACCCGCCCAGAAGGCAAGACGACCGAAGATCTTCCGGCCGGAAGAAGGCTTTCCAGCGAATGGTCCGGCCTTGATGTACCGGCCCGCCGGGGTTCGGGGGTGACCCGTTATCCGATTTTGACATGCGTGGCCCCCTGAATGGGCTCGTCCGAATGGCAAGATGCCGAAAACAGACAAGGTCGCGACACTCGAAGATGAGTGCAGTACGACCTGGTAACTCCACCCTCACCCGCCGGAGGACCCCGATCATGACCGCAAGCACCAAGCGCCGCACGACCGCCGCGAAGTCCCGCATAGCCGCGGTCAGCGCCATCGCGGTCGCCGGCGCCATGCTGCTGACCGCCTGTGGCGACCAGACGGACAGCGGCGCCAAGGAGGAGACCAAGGGGAACGCGTCGGCCGCGCCGCTGAACGACAAGCTCCCCCAGGAGATCCGCGACAAGGGCGTCATCAAGGTCGGATCCGACATCGCGTACGCCCCGATGGAGTTCATGGACGAGGGCAACAAGCCCGCGGGCGTGGACATCGACATCGCCAAGGCCCTCGGCAAGGTCCTCGGGGTCGAGTTCCAGTTCGAGAACTCCACCTTCGACCAGCTCGTCCTGGGCATGAACAACGGCCGCACCGACATCGTGATGTCGTCGATGACGGACACCAAGGAGCGCCAGCAGGGCGCGACCGAGGACGCCAAGGGCGGTGCCGACTTCGTCAACTACTTCAAGGCCGGCTCCGCGATCCTGGTCCAGAAGGGCAACCCCAAGAAGGTCAGCACGCTGGACGACCTGTGCGGCCTGACGGTCGCCGCCCAGCGCGGCACGGCCAACGAGGCGCTGCTCAAGGAGACGCAGAAGAAGTGCGGCTCCGACAAGATCAAGGAGTTCATCTCCGACCAGGACACCGACTCGATCACGCAGCTCCAGACCAAGCGTGCCGACGCGGTGATCACCGACTTCCCGGTCGCCCTCTACAACGAGCTGAACGCCGGCGGCGGCAACCTCTTCGAGGTCGTGGGCGAGCAGATCGACGCCGCGCCGTACGGCATCGCGGTGAGCAAGAAGAACACGCAGCTGCGTGACGCTCTTCAGGCGGCCGTCCAGCAGATCATCGACGACGGCTCGTACGGCGAGGTGCTGAAGGAGTGGAAGGCCGAGAGCGGCGCCATCGAGAAGGCAACGGTCAACGCCGGCAAGTGACGCCACTCGCCGCCACAACCTCCCTCATGTAAGGCAGCAACTCTGTGACTGACCCCCTCGACAAGGTGCCGGCCGACGTCCCCCCGGACGGCGGCCGGGACGCCTCCCCCCGCTACTCGGGGCCCATCAAGGCCGTTCCCGTGCGCCACTACGGGCGCTGGATCAGCGCCGTCGTGGTGCTCGGACTCCTCGCACTGCTGGTGCGGGCGTTCGCCGACGCCCAGATCCAGTGGAGCGTGGTCGGTGACCAGATCACCAACGGCACGTTCGCCTGGGGCGCCTGGGAGACCTTGAAGATCACCGTCTACTCGATGGTGATCGGTGTGGTCCTCGGCGCGATCCTCGCGGTGATGCGACTCTCGCCCAACCCGGTGCTCTCCTCGGTGGCCTGGGGCTACATCTGGTTCTTCCGCGGCACCCCGGTGCTGGTGCAGATCCTGCTGTGGTTCAACCTCTCGCTGGTCTTCCAGTACCTCGACCTCGGTTTCATCTACCGGGACGAGATGAACCAGGTCATGACGCCCTTTGTGGCGGCGCTGCTGGCGCTCGGCCTGAACGAGGCCGCGTACATGGCCGAGATCTGCCGGGCCGGAATCCAGTCGGTCGACGCGGGTCAGACGGAGGCGGCGCACGCGCTCGGCATGAAGGGCGGCAAGACGATGCGTCGCATCGTGCTGCCGCAGGCCATGCGGGTGATCATTCCGCCGACCGGCAACGAGTTCATCAACATGCTCAAGACCTCCTCGCTGGCGTTCGCCATCGGGTACGGCGAGCTGTTCCTGCGGGGCCGTGAATTCGGCTCCCGGACGCTCGCCATCATGGAGGGCTACATCGTGATCTCGCTCTGGTACCTGGCGCTGACGACCGTGTTCAGCATCGGCCAGTACTACCTGGAGCGGTATTACGCCCGCGGTTCGAGCCGTTCGCTGCCGCCCACGCCGCTCCAGCGGCTGCGCAAACAGCTGTCGTCGTTCCGTGTCCAGAGCAATGTCGGAGGCGTGAAGGTATGAGTTCCCAGTCGACGCAGCCGATGGTGAAGGCCGAGAACGTCCACAAGTCGTTCGGCCATGTGAAGGTCCTCAAGGGCATCGATCTCGAGGTCGCGCACCGTGAGGTGTTCTGCCTGGTCGGCCCGTCCGGATCCGGCAAATCCACCTTCCTGCGGTGCATCAACCACCTGGAGCAGATCAACGGCGGCCGGCTTTCGGTCGACGGGCGGCTGGTGGGCTACCGCGAGAAGGGCGACAAGCTCTACGAGCTGAAGGAGAAGGAGGTCGCGGCGCAGCGCAGGGACATCGGCATGGTCTTCCAGCGCTTCAACCTCTTCCCGCACATGACGGCCCTCGCGAACGTCATGGAGGCTCCGGTCCAGGTCAAGGGCGAGTCGAAGTCCGTGGCCCGCGAGCGTGCGCTGAAGCTGCTGGACCGGGTGGGACTGGCCGACAAGGCCAAGAACTACCCGACCCAGCTCTCCGGCGGCCAGCAGCAGCGCGTCGCGATCGCCCGTGCGCTCGCGATGGAGCCGAAGCTGATGCTCTTCGACGAGCCGACGTCGGCCCTCGACCCCGAGCTGGTGGGCGAGGTCCTCGACGTCATGCGCGGCCTCGCGGAGGACGGCATGACGATGATCGTCGTGACCCACGAGATGGGCTTCGCCCGTGAGGTCGGCGACGCGCTCGTCTTCATGGACGACGGCGTGGTCGTCGAGGCCGGCCACCCGCGTGACGTGCTCGGGAACCCGCAGCACGAGCGGACGAAGTCGTTCCTCTCGAAGGTGCTCTGACCTCGAAGGCGCTCTGATCTGCCGAAGGCGTTCCGAGCGGAGACGGCAAGGGGCGGTACGGACCGGTGGTC
>NZ_JBSGZJ010000533.1:0-4582 GCF_053610925.1 Streptomyces sp. NPDC054847
TTCGGGAGGCGGAGGCCGCGCTCGGCGCGCTGCTGGACGCCCGCCCCGCGCTGCGCACCGTCTTCTCCAGGCACGGCGGGCGCTGGTACGCCCTTGCCTCGGCCCGGCCCGTGCCGGTGACGGTGCTCGCCCCGGACGACGGCGCCGACCCGGTCGAACGGGTGCGGGCCGCCGTGGCCGGACAGACCTTCGCCGCGGCCGACGTGCCTCTTGTGCGTCTGGCCCTCGCCCCGGCGGGCGAGGGCTGGGCAGTGGCCCTCGCCGCCTATGCCCCCGTCGCCGGGTCCTCGTCCGCGGACGAGCTCCTCGGCCACTGGGCCGAACTGGCCGGCGCCGCCGCGCTGCCGGCCGCCGCACCCGCCTGAACCTCCCCGTCCACCCTCGTCCGCACACCGGAAGGACCCGCCATGACCGCCGCCCTGGACCATGCCGCAGCACCCGCAGCGCCGGCCGCCGTACCCGCCGACTGGGCAGGTGCCGCGCCCGCCCCGATAGGCGTCGATGCGGCCTTCAACGGCTACGTCGCCGCCACCGTCGTCCACGCCCTGGACCGGCTCGGCATCTGGGACCGGCTGGAGCGCGACCCGCTGCTCGACCTGCGTGCCCTCGCCGCGGAGACGGGACCGGCCGTGCGCGAGCGGGTGCTGCGCGAAGTGGTGCGGGCCGCCGCCGGCTGCGGCTGGCTGCGGCTCCAGGACGACGGCGGCACGGCGCTGCTGACCACCGCCGGCCAGGAGATGATCCGCATGCGCGGCTACTTCACCTGGGGGGTCGGCGGTTACGCCGAGGTGTTCGCCCAGGCGCACCGGATCGTGTCCGGGGAGGCGGAGTTCGGCACCGGTGTGCTGCGCGACGAGGCGATGGTGGCGCTCGGCTCCGGGCAGAACGACCGCTCCTTCATGGCGGGCACCCTCGACGAGGTCCTGGCCGACGTCGACTTCTCCACCCTCGCCGACCTCGGCAGCGGGATCTCCGCCCGGGTCAGCCGCGTCGTCGGCAACCGTCCCGGCACCCGCGGTCTGGGCCTGGACATCAGCGGCCCGGCCACCGAGCTCGGGCACCGCACGATCGCGGAGGCCGGGCTGAGCGGCCGGGTCGAGGCCATCAGGACCGACGTGCTCGACGTGTGCCACCGGGCCGCGCACCGCGACAAGCTCGCCGAGGTCGACACGGTGATGAGTTTCTTCCTGCTGCACGACCTGCTGGCCGACCCGGCGACCCGCCCGCACACCTTCACGCGGCTGCGCGAGGCGTTCCCGTCGGCCCGCACCTTCGTGTTCGCCGACACGATGCTGCGCCCGGACGCGGAAGGCGCGCAGACGCTGCCGGTGTTCTCGCTCGGCTACGAACTGGCCCACGCGCTCATGGGTGTGCCGCTGCACACCAAGGAGACGTACGAGGAGCTGTTCGCCGCGGCCGGCCTGGTGCCGCGCCGCACCGTGCCGTTCGGCACCCCCCACTCGTGGCTCTACGTGCTGGAGGCACGATGACCAGTCCCCTCGCCCTGCTGCGGGAGTTCTCGCCGCGCACGCGTGTCGTCCTCGCGGTCAACGCCGTCAACTCCTTCGGCGGCGGCCTCGTCCTGCCCTTCCTGTGGATCTATCTGAGCGATGTGCACGGCCTGCCCGCCTGGGTGCCCGCCGTGACCCTGGCCGTCCAGGCGGCGACCGCGGTCGCCGGCGGGCTGCTGTGGGGGGCGCTGCTCGACCGGTTCCCGCCGCGCACCACGGTGCCGCTGGTGATGGCCGTGGCGGGCGCGGGCACCGCCTTGTACGCGCAGGCGGACGGGGCGTCTTCGGCGCTGGTCGCGGCGCTGGTGTACGGCTTCGGGATCAGCGGCGTGGGCACGGTGCTGCGGTTCCTGTACGCGGGGGCCGCCTCCGCGCGGGAGCGCGGTCTCGCCTACAGCGCCGACTACGCGGTGTTCAACGCGATGACCGGGCTGGGTGTCCTGGCCGGCGGTGTGGTGGCGTCGATGGACGCCGGGTCGCGGGCGGCCCGGTTCGCCGCGCTGTACCTGGCGGACGGGGCGACGTTCCTGCTCGCGGGGGCGGTGCTGTTCTGGCTGCTGCCGAAGGTGGTCCAGGCGGGCGAGGACAAGGGCGCGCAGGGGGGCCGGCGGCCGGTGGGCTACCGCGAGGTGCTGAGGCACCGTCATATCGCGGCGCTGCTGGGCGCTCTGGTGGTCTGCTCGCTCGTCTCGTACGGGCAGTTCCGCTCGGGTCTGCCGGGCTATCTGACGCAGGGCGGTGCGCTGGGGCCCGAGGGCATTTCCGGCGCGTTCGCGGTCAACATCGTGGTCGCGGTCGGGGCGCAGTTCCTGCTGGCCGAGCGGATCCAGAGGATCCGCCGCTCCACGGTCCTCGCCGTCTCCGGCGCGGTGTGGGCGGTGGCCTGGGCCCTGGTGGCGGTCGCCGGGTTCGGGCACGGCTCGGCGGCGCTGACGCTCGCCCTGGCGGGTGTGGTGCTGTTGTCGGTGGGCGAGGCGCTGGTCTTCCCGGTGGTGACGTCGCTGCTGAACGATCTGGCGGCCGAGCAGGTGCGGGGCAGGGTCAACGCGCTGCTGTCGGTGGCGATCTCGACCGGTTCGGTGGCCGGTCCGGCGCTCGCCGGCGCCACGCTGCCGTGGGCGGACGGCATCGCGTTGATGGCAGTGCTGCTGGGCGGCTGCGTCGGGGTCGTCGCGGTGGCGGTGCGGCTGCGTACGGGGTTGAGCGCGCAGGCTGACCTGCCGGCACCGGAACCCGAGGCCGAGCCGGAGGCACAGGCCGGGGTGGAACCGGAGGCGGAGGCCGGGGTGGAACCGGAGGCGGAGGCCGGGGTGGAGGAGCCGCGTCCGGCACCGCCGCAGCCGGAACAGCCGCAGGCCGAGCCGTCGCGTTCCGGGCAGCCGGTGCCGGCCGGCGCGGCCCGTCCCGCCGAGAGTGCCGTCTCGCCCGTGTGACGGGCCCGGCCCGGCGTCCCCCTCATGTTTCTTCCGTCCCGACGAGGTGGCGAACAACGATGATGAACAACTGGCCGCTCACCGGTATCACGGTGCGCACAGGGCGCGTCGAGCTGCGCTGGCCGACGCCCGAGGATCTCGACGCGCTCGCGGACCGGGCCGTCGAGGGGGTGCACGCACCGGGGTTCATGCCGTTCTTCTCGCAGTGGACGGACGGCACGCCGGCCCAGGTGGCCCAGCGGGTGCTGCAGCGTCACTGGAGGGCGATGGCGTCCTGGACGCCCGAGGACTGGACGCTGTATCTGGTCGTCGTCGCCGACGGGCAGGTCGTGGGTTCGCAGAGCCTGGGCGGCCGGGACTTCGGCGTCACCCGTGAGGTGCTGCTGACCTCGTGGCTGGCGCTCGGCCGGCAGGGCGAGGGGCTCGGCGGGCATGCCAGGGCCGCGGCGCTGGAGCTGGCGTTCACGGGGCTGGGCGCCGAGCAGGCGTTCTCCGTCGTACGGCGCGGCAACGACGCCTCGCAGGGTGTGTGCCGCAAGTTCGGCTTCGAACGGGACGGCAGCCAGGTCAACGCGGTCCGCGGCGAGCAGGTGGTGAGCGACCGCTTCCGGCTGACCCGCTCCCGCTGGCAGGCGCACCGGCGTATCGGCGCCGAGGTGCACGGCGTGGCGGACGCGCTGCCGTTCTTCGGCGCGGGCGCCGCCCCGGCCGCGCCGTCCGGTGCGGCCGAGGGCGTGCCGCTGGCGAGCGTGCTGTCCGGGGTGCGCTTCGCGGAGGAGTCCGACCAGAGCGCCGCCTGAACCACCGCCCGCCTTTCCCCCGTCCCTCGAAGTGAAGGAGCCTCCTCATGGCTCAGCGACGCCCGCTCGTCGCCGTCGTCTACGACCGTGGCTCGGCCTCCCCCCTGCACATCGTGGAGGGTCTGGAGGTGCTGGGCGACGTGGTCCTGGTGCTGTGCCCGTCCCCGCACAGCGACGAGGTGGCGCCGCTGGCCGAGGAACTGGCGCCGGTGGTGCGGCTGGATCCGGCAGACCTGGACGCGACGGCCGCCCGGCTGCGGGAACTCGCCCCGGACGCGATCCTCACCTTCAGCGAGTCCCGGCTGCCGGAGACGGCCGCGCTGGCCGCGCGCCTGTCGCTGCCGTTCCACTCGCCGGCCACCGTGGAGCTGCTGCGCGACAAGTACGCGCAGCGCACAAGGCTGCGTGAGCGCGGCGTGGAGGGGGTGCGGTCCTTCCTGCTGCGGCAGGCCGGTGACTGGCCGGCGGCGCTGTCGGCCGTGGGCCTGCCGGCGGTCCTCAAGCCGGCGCGCGGGGAGGGCAGCCGCAGTACGCATCTGGTCACCGACGCCTCACGGGGGGCGGAGCTGGCCGCCCGTCTGCTGTCCGGCGGCACGGCGGCCGGGGACGCGGAGGGCGGGCCGGGTGAGAGTGCGCTGGTGCTGGAGGAGTATCTGCGCGGCCGGGACTGCGGGCCGTTCGGCGACCACATCTCGGTGGAGTCGGCGGTGACCGGCGGCCGCGTCTCGCACTGGGCGGTGACGGGGAAGTTCCCGCTGGCGCCGCCGTTCCGTGAGACCGGGCACCTGCGGCCGGGCCCGCTGGAGGCGGCGGTGCGGGGGCACGGGCAAGGTGTGGG
>NZ_JBSGZJ010000534.1:0-4566 GCF_053610925.1 Streptomyces sp. NPDC054847
CCGTACCGGTGACCACGGAGGTCGCCGACCGGGCGACCTCCGCGAATCAGGCCGCGCCCGCGGCCGAGGGGGCGGCCGAGGCCGCGAAGCAGACAGGAGCCAGGACGGTGGCAGCGAAGAAGACCGCGGGTAGGGCATCAGGCGCAGGCGGGAGCGCGGTGGCGGTTCCCACGGTCCGGCCGGCGGCCGCGACACCGCCGGGCGAGCTGGCGGTGCGGCCAGGAGAGGATCCGTGGACCCAGGAGGAAGTGGACGAGGCACGGGCCGAGCTCGAGGGCGAGGCGGCGCGGCTGAACGCGGAGATCACGTCCTCGGAGGCGGCGCTCGCAGGGCTGATGCGGGACTCCGGCGACGGCGCCGGAGACGACGAGGCCGACACCGGCGCGAAGAACATCACGCGCGAGCACGAGATGGCGCTCGCCGCCAACGGACGCGAGATGCTCGAGCAGACGGAGCGCGCCCTGCAGCGGCTCGACACCGGTACGTACGGTCTGTGCGAGAGCTGCGGCAAGCCGATCGGCAAGGCCCGTATGCAGGCGTTCCCGCGGGCGACCCTGTGCGTCGAGTGCAAGCAGAAGCAGGAACGCAGAGGCTGACCGCGCGGAGGTGTGCCGTACCCTCGTCCTCAGTCAGGAACCTAGGGTTGAGGGACTTACGTGGCAGAGGCGGAGCGCATCATCGGTACGCCAGATGTTGACGACGAGGCTGCGGCGTCCGCCGAGCCGCCGAAGGGCAAGCGCAAGATCGCCGTGCTGTTCGCGGTGGCGCTCGTCGCCTATCTGCTCGACCTCGGCAGCAAGCTGCTCGTGGTGGCCAAGCTGGAGCACCACGAGCCGATCGAGATCATCGGCGACTGGCTGAAGTTCGAGGCGGTACGGAACCCGGGCGCCGCGTTCGGCATGGGTGAGGCCTTCACCATCATCTTCACCTGCATCGCGGCGACCGTGATCGTCGTGATCGTGCGGCTGGCGCGCAAGCTCTACAGCGGTCCCTGGGCGGTCGCCCTCGGTCTGCTGCTGGGCGGGGCGCTCGGCAATCTGACGGACCGGATCTTCCGTTCGCCCGGCGTCTTCGAGGGCGCGGTCGTGGACTTCATCGCGCCCGCGCACTTCGCCGTCTTCAACCTCGCGGACTCCGCGATCGTGTGCGGCGGTGTTCTCATCGTGCTGCTGTCGTTCAAGGGCCTGGACCCCGACGGGACAGTCCACAAGGACTGACAAGGCATACTCGACGGGTGAGTACGATTCCCGAGATCCGCACCCTGCCCGTACCCGACGGCCTGGAGGGTGAGCGTGTGGACGCCGCCATCTCCCGGATGTTCGGGTTCTCCCGTACGAAGGCCGCTGAGCTGGCCGCTGCCGGGAAGGTGCAGGTGGACGGCTCGGTCGTCGGCAAGTCCGAGCGCGTGCACGGCGGCGCCTGGCTCGAGGTGGAGATGCCGCAGGCCCCCGCACCCGTGCAGATCGTCGCGGAGCCCGTCGAGGGCATGGAGATCGTGCACGACGACGACGACATCGTCGTGATCGTCAAGCCGGTCGGCGTGGCCGCGCATCCCAGCCCCGGCTGGACCGGCACCACTGTCATCGGCGGTCTCGCGGCCGCCGGTTACCGCATCTCCACGTCGGGCGCCTCCGAGCGCCAGGGCATCGTGCACCGTCTCGACGTCGGCACGTCCGGCCTGATGGTCGTCGCCAAGTCGGAGCGCGCGTACACGCTGCTGAAGCAGCAGTTCCGGGAGCGGGTCGTCGACAAGCGCTACCACGCGCTGGTGCAGGGCCACCCGGACCCGCTGAGCGGCACCATCGACGCCCCCATCGGCCGGCACCCCACCCTCGACTACAAGTGGGCGGTCACGGCGGAGGGCAAGCCCTCGGTGACGCACTACGACCTGATCGAGGCCTTCCGCGCGGCCTCGCTGCTGGACATCAAGCTGGAGACCGGCCGTACCCACCAGATCCGGGTGCACATGGCCGCGCACCGCCATCCCTGCGTGGGCGACCTGACGTACGGCGCCGACCCCACGATGGCGAAGCGGCTCGGTCTGACCCGGCAGTGGCTGCACGCCGTGCGACTCGGCTTCGAGCACCCGTCGGACGGGCAGTGGGTGGAGTACGAGAGCACCTACCCGGCCGATCTCCAGCTGGCGCTGGACCGGATCGAGGCGGAGAGCGCGTGACGGTGTACAGCGTGCGGGTGGCGGTGGGCCCGGCCGACCGCGAGGCGTGCTTCGCCGTCCGCAAGGAGGTCTTCGTCGCCGAGCAGCAGGTGCCGGAGGAGATCGAGTACGACGCGTACGACGCCGAGGACGCGGACACCATCCATGTCCTGGCGGTGGCCGAGGACGGCCGCCCGCTCGGTACCGGTCGGCTGCTGCACGGCGCCTCCGCGCTCAAGAAGACCGGCGGCGATCTCACGGTCGGATCGCTCGGCAGGCTCGCCGTCAGCAAGGCGGCGCGCGGCCTCGGCGTGGGCGTGGCACTCGTGCGCGCCATAGAGGAGGCGGCCCGGACGCGTGGACTCGCGGCCGTGGACCTGCACGCGCAGACCCATGCGCTCGGTTTCTACGAGCGGCTCGGGTACGCGGCCTACGGCTCCGAGTTCCTGGACGCCGGCATTCCGCACCTGGCGATGCGGCGGGCCCTCTAGGGCCTGCCCGGCTCGCGACCGGACAGCCCCCGCGGTGCTCCGGGCGGGCCCCGCCGGTGCTCCGACGCCCCGGAGCCGTCAGCCGCGGCCCGTGCGGGGGACCTCTTCGTTCGTGGGCGTGTAGTCCCCCGCGTTGTTGCTGTGGATCTCTTCCTCCCGCGGGGGAGCGGCCTGCCGCGGCCACTGGCCGCCCGGGCGCAGGGAGGCTGCGGCCGTGGCGATCCGGGGCAGGGCGTACGGATGCTTCTCGCACAGCCAGGCGATCATCTGCTCCCGGACCGTGCAACGGGCCGTCCAGATGTCGTCGGCGTCCTTCGCGGTCACGACCGCACGGACCTCGATCGTGCTGGGTGTGGTGTCCGTCACGGCCAGGCTCCAGTCCCTTCCGTCCCAGGCCTTGCAGCCGGCGAGGATCTCCTGGAGCTTCTCGCGCATCAGGGCGACCGGTGCCGAGTGGTCCAACTGGAAGTAGACCGTCCCGGTCATCTGGGCCCCGCCGCGCGACCAGTTCTCGAACGGCTTGCTCGTGAAGTACGACACCGGCATGGTGATGCGGCGCTCGTCCCACGTCCGTACGGCGAGGAACGTGAGGGTGACCTCTTCCACGACGCCCCATTCGCCGTCCACCACCACCGTGTCGCCGATGCGGACCATGTCGCCGAAGGCGATCTGGAAGCCGGCGAAGAGATTGCCCAGGGTGGACTGGGCCGCGACACCGGCGACGATGCCGATGATGCCCGCGGACGCCAGCATCGAGGCGCCGAACTTCTCCATGCCCGGGAACGTCAGCAGCATCGCGGCAACGGCGACCACGGCGACGACGGCCGTGACGATCCTCATGATCAGCGTGATCTGGGTCCGTACCCGGCGGACCCGGGCCGGGTCGCGGGTGGAGGACGCGTAACGGGTGTACGAGGACTCCACGGCGGCGGACACCATGCGGGTCACCAGCCAGGCGCTCGCGCCGATCAGGACCAGTGAGAGCACATGACCGATGACCGCCTCGTGGCGCTCGACGAGCGACCAGCGGGTCTCCCGGTAAGCACCCCTCAACAGGGCCCCGAGGACCACCACCTGGAGCGGCAGCCGACAGCGGCGCAGCATGTCCCACAGGGGGGTCTCGGGATGGCGGTCGTCGATCCGGCGCAGCACGCGGTCGACGGCCCAGCCGAGCGCGAGGGTGAGCAGGACCGCTCCGCCGATGACGGCCGCCGGGCGCAATATGTTCTCCATGTCTCCGTAACTCCGTGCCGGTGAAGGCGGCTGGCAGGATGGCCGGATGAACGTCATCCTTTTCCATTCGACCTTCGGTCTGCGCCCCGCGGTGCACGCGGCCGCGGACCGGCTGCGTGCCGCAGGGCACGAGGTGCGCGTGCCCGACCTGTTCGAGGGGCAAACCGCCGGGACCGTCGAGGAAGGCAGAGATCTCAGGGAGAAGATCGGCACGGACGAGCTCCTGCGGCGGGCGATCCACGCCGCCGCGCCCTATTCCGACCAGGGGCTGGTCTATGCCGGGTTCTCGCTCGGCGGGGCGCTCGCGCAGAATCTGGCGCTCGGAGACGAGAAGGCGCGCGGGCTGCTGCTTCTGCATGGCACGTCCGACATCGCGGAGGGCGCGAGTGTGGACGGCCTGCCGGTGCAACTGCACGTCGCGGACCCGGATCCGTTCGAGCCGCACGACTGGCTGAACACCTGGTACCTCCAGATGCAGCGGGCCGGGGCGGACGTGGAGGTGCACCGTTATCCGGGGGCCGGGCATCTGTTCACCGACCCCGATCTGCCCGACTACGACGAGACTTCGGCGGAGCAGACCTGGCGGACGGCCCTGGGGTTCCTGGAGACGCTCTGAGCGGCGGGTGGG
Organism: Streptomyces sp. NPDC054847; assembly: GCF_053610925.1. NCBI lineage: Bacteria > Bacillati > Actinomycetota > Actinomycetes > Kitasatosporales > Streptomycetaceae > Streptomyces > Streptomyces sp. NPDC054847. The sequence goes on from NZ_JBSGZJ010000534.1 coordinate 4,508, forward strand.
CACGGCGGTCCACCCGGTGTGTGACGTCGCACACGGCGGTCCGCCCGGCGCGCACAGGG
>NZ_JBSGZJ010000535.1:0-4556 GCF_053610925.1 Streptomyces sp. NPDC054847
CCGCCGCGCTTCCCGGGGGAAGACGCGACGGCCCTTCGCCGTGCGACCGGTCAGTGACCGCCGGGAGCGCCCGCCGTGGCCGGCGGCAGCTCCACCTTGACGCCCGGGTCGCCGGCGTCCGCCGTGTAGTCGGACGGGCTGGTCTCGTCGATGCCGTCCGGGGCCTTGGCCGCCCGCAGGACGAAGGTGAGAACGACGGTGACGACGACGTTCAGCACGAACGCGGTGAGACCGATGTAGCCGATCTCGCCGATGCCCGGGATCTCCGCGGACGAGCCGCCGAAGTGCTTCTGGGTCGGGCTGGCCACGCCGTACGCGGCGGCGGTGCCGTAGATCATGCCGACGGCCCAGCCGCCGATGAGCGCCCACCGGTGGAACCAGCGGGTGAACAGACCGCCCACCAGCGCCGGGAAGGTCTGGAGGATCCAGATGCCGCCCAGAAGCTGGAAGTTGATCGCGACCGTCTTGTCCATGGTGAGGACGAAGGCGAGCGCGCCGACCTTCACCAGCAGCGAGACCAGCTTGGAGACCTTGGTCTCCTGCGCCGGTGTCGCGTCGGGCTTGAGGAAGTCCTTGTAGATGTTGCGGGTGAAGAGGTTCGCCGCGGCGATCGACATGATGGCCGCCGGGACGAGTGCGCCGATGCCGATGGCGGCGAAGGCGACGCCCGCGAACCAGTCGGGGAACATGTTCTCGAACAGCTGAGGGATCGCCAGCTGGCCGTTCTTGACGTTCACCCCGGCCGCGATCGCCATGAAGCCGAGCAGCGCCAGCAGGCCCAGCATCAGCGAGTACAGCGGCAGGATGGTGGTGTTGCGGCGGATCACCTCACGGCTGCGCGAGGAGAGCGTGGCCGTGATCGAGTGCGGATACATGAAGAGCGCGAGCGCCGAACCGAGCGCCAGCGTGGCGTAGCCCCACTGGCCCAGCTCGCCGGGCACCAGAGCGCCGTTGGGCTTGTCGGTGGCCGGGTTGATCTGGGCGAACTTCTCGCCGGCGCTGGCGAAGATCTCGTCGAAGCCGCCGAGCTTGATCGGGATGTAGATGATCGCCACCGCGATGACGATGTAGATCAGGGTGTCCTTGACGAAGGCGATCAGTGCCGGGGCACGCAGTCCGGAGGAGTACGTGTAGGCCGCGAGGACACCGAAGGCGATCAGCAGCGGCAGGTCCTTGACGAACCAGTGCGTGGTTTCGCCGCCGCCCACGCCCATGACGTCCAGCACGGCCTGGATGCCGACCAGTTGGAGCGCGATGTACGGCATGGTGGCGAGGATGCCGGTGACGGCGACCGCCAGCGACAGGCCCCTGGAGCCGAAGCGTCCGCGGACGAAGTCCGAGGTGGTGACGTATCCGTGCTTGTGCGACACCGACCACAGCCGTGGCAGGAAGGTGAAGATCAGCGGGTAGACGAGGATCGTGTACGGCACGGCGAAGAAGCCGGCCGCCCCCGCCGCGTAGATGGCCGCCGGGACGGCGACGAAGGTGTACGCGGTGTAGAGGTCGCCGCCGAGCAGGAACCACGTCACCCAGGTGCCGAACGACCGGCCGCCGAGGCCCCATTCGTCGAGGCTGTTCTCGTTCTCGGCCTTGCGCCAGCGCGAGGCCAGGAAGCCCATGACCGTCACGGCCAGGAAGAAGAAGATGAAGACGGCGAGTGCGACGCCGTTCACGCCGTCCTTCATCGGGACGCACCCCCCTTGCGGGCGCGCTGGTCACGCTGCCACAGCTTGTAGGCGATCATCGTCAGGGCCGTCGAGATCAGGACCCAGAGCATTTGGTACCAGTAGAAGAACGGCATGCCTATGAACGTGGGTTCGACCTTCGCGTACGAACCGACCCAGAGCATCGCCACGAACGGGGCGACGAGGCAGAGGGCGATGATCACGCGCACCGGTGTGACGACCGGTGCTTTCGCTTCGGGCGCTTCAGGCGCCTCTGGTACCTCGGGCACTGCTGACATGCGGCTCCGTCCCCTTGCTGATCACCTGTGTAATGGGCAGGAAATCTAGGCGAGCCGTTCGCGCCGAGTCACCCCCGGTCCGCATATCGGTACGGCAACGACTTCCGGTCGGCGGGGGCAAAACGTGACATGGCACCGCAACAGGTTGCGGTGCCATGCGGCCGGAAGGGGGAGCGGGGTCAGTCGTTGGGGCGCTGGAGCCTCGCGACGAACTTGTAGCGGTCGCCGCGGTAGACGGAGCGGACCCACTCCACCGGCTCTCCCTGGGCGTCCAGCGAGTGGCGGGAGAGCATCAGCATCGGCAGGCCGACGTCCGTGCCGAGCAGGCCGGCTTCTCGCGGGGTGGCCAGCGAGGTCTCGATGGTCTCCTCGGCCTCCGCGAGATGGACGTCGTAGACCTCCGCCAGAGCGGTGTAGAGCGAGGTGTACTTGACCAGGCTGCGGCGAAGCGCCGGGAAGCGCTTGGCGGACAAATGCGTGGTCTCGATGGCCATCGGCTCGCCGCTCGCGAGGCGCAGCCGCTCGATACGCAGCACCCGGCCGCCGGCCGCGATGTCCAGCAGTCCGGCCAGGGTGTCGTCGGCTGTGACGTATCCGATGTCCAGCAGTTGAGACGTGGGTTCCAGTCCCTGTGCGCGCATGTCCTCGGTGTACGAGGTGAGCTGGAGCGCCTGGGAGACCTTGGGCTTGGCAACGAACGTGCCCTTGCCCTGGATGCGTTCGAGCCGGCCCTCGACGACCAGTTCCTGGAGCGCCTGGCGGACGGTGGTGCGGGAGGTGTCGAACTCGGCGGCCAGCGTCCGTTCCGGGGGCACGGGGGTGCCCGGCGGCAGGGTCTCCGTCATGTCGAGCAAGTGGCGCTTGAGCCGGTAGTACTTGGGCACGCGCGCGGTGCGGGTCTGTGCCCCGCCCTCGGCTTCCGTGCCGCCCCCGTCCATGGTCATGGCCCGCCTTCCCGACTGCTGTGCTCCTGCCGTCACCGGCTCCTCCGTCTGCTGCGGCTCACATGGTGGCACGGACCGGTAACGGGTCGTCGCCCTCCCTCAGGTGTCGGTCCGATAACGGACACGACAGCCCTTCTTATACACCCTTGACACCCCTAAAGGTCTAGGCCAAGCTCCCGGTACTGGTCTAAACCATTAAGGATCAGGTCCCAGCCCCACGGCAGAATCTGGCGCGCGTCCCGTCAAGTGCTGCGCGACTCCCGGGTGGTGGGGGGGTAACTCTTGCATCCCTTTGAGGAGGGTGGCGTGAAGCGCAAGCTCGTAGCAGCGGTGGGTGCGGTGGCCATGATGGCCTCGGTCGCGGCCTGTGGTTCCGACGGCGGCAGTGAATCGGCGAAGAGCCCGAAGGACCGCAAGGAGACGTTGACCGTCTGGCTGATGGTCGACGCCCAGTCGACCTGGCCCGAGCTGGTCAAGGACGTCAACGCGCAGTTCAACAAGAAGTACCCCGGTGTGAAGGTCGACGTCCAGTACCAGCAGTGGGCGGACAAGGCCAAGAAGCTCGACACGGCCCTCGGTGGCGACAAGTTCCCCGACGTCGTCGAGCTCGGCAACACCGAGACGATGCAGTACATCCTCAACGGCGCCCTCGCGGAGATCGACCCGAAGAAGTACGAGAACTCCGACACCTGGATCCAGGGCCTGAAGGACACCTGCTCCTTCGAGGGCAAGCAGTTCTGCGTTCCTTACTACGCCGGCGCCCGTGTCGCCATCTACAACACCGAGATGCTCAAGAAGGGCGCGGGCGTCGACAAGCTGCCCGAGACCGAGGACGAGCTCCTGGCGGCGATGGACAAGGTCTCGGCCGAGTACGGCAAGAAGGACAAGCGCTTCTCGTCCCTCTACCTGCCGGGCCGCTACTGGTACGCCGCCATGTCCTACGTGGCCGCCTACGACGGCAAGATCGCCGAGTACGACGAGGGCGCGAAGGAGTGGAAGGCCTCGCTCTCCTCGCCGGAGGCGCAGAAGGGCATCCAGCACTTCATCGACCTGGTCAAGAAGTACAACAAGGCCGACCAGACCAAGGACGAGCAGGACCACGCCAACGTGATGGCCAACGAGAAGGCCGCCCTTCTCTACGGCAACGGCTGGGAGTCCGGCTCCGTCATCGACGGCAAGAACAACGGCAACCCGAAGCTCGAGGGCAAGATCCTCACGGCCGGCATGCCCGGCCCGAACGGCAAGGCGCTGCCCTCCTTCATCGGCGGTTCCGACCTCGCGGTGACCAGCAAGTCGAAGGTCGCGGACCTGGGTGAGGAGTGGATCTCGCTCTTCACCAACGAGAAGTCCATGGAAGTCCTCGCCGCCAAGAACATCCTTCCGAACAACACCAAGCAGCTGGAGCCGCTGAAGGCGAAGCCGGAGACCGCTCCGATCGCCAACGCCGTCCCGGACGCGTGGTTCACCCCGATCGCCCCGGGCTGGACCTCGATCGAGAAGGAGGAGGTCCTGGAGAACATGCTCCTGGCCATCCTCAAGGGTGACTCCGTGGAGGCGGCCACCAAGGCGGCCGACGCCAAGATCAACGAGCTGATCAACCAGGAGTCCTGACGGGCCTCGGGCGTCCCGGCGCCCCCCCGAGGACGCCC
>NZ_JBSGZJ010000536.1:0-4530 GCF_053610925.1 Streptomyces sp. NPDC054847
GTTGGTGGCGATGCCCAGCAGCCACGGGCGTACGCTCCCGCCTTCCGCCTCGAGGCGCCCGCGGCCGCGCCAGGCTTCCATGAACGTCGCCGAGACGATGTCCTCGGCGGCCGACCAGTCGGCGGTCAGCCGGTAGGCGTGGTTGTAGACGGTTTTCGCGTATTGGTCGAAGAGCTCCGCGAAGGCTTGTGGATCCCCCGCACGGATGCGCGCGCGCATGGTTGTTGTCACCTCAGTCAGCTGTCGATCCATCGAGCGGGGTTCCCGAGACGTACGTCACACTCCGGGAGCGGGGACCGGTCCGAAGCACGCTGGATGCCGGTGCCGCCCCGCTCTTCGCCGCCGGCCGCCTACGGCACCAGGACGACCTTGCCGACCACGGTGCCGGATTCTGCCAGCCGCACCGCTTCGCCGACCTCGGCGAGCGGGACGCGGGCGGCGACCTGCGGGGTGAGAGCGCCGTCGGCGAGCAGCTGGAAGACCTGGGTCAGCGCCGCGCAGCGCGGCGCGGAAGGTGTCGAGCCTGCGCCGCCCGGCCCAGATGTTGTAGAAGTGGGCGCTCTTGCCGTTGGGCAGCGCGTTCCGGAGCATCAGGCGGGCGACGACAATGACCACCACCGCACCCGCCCCCGCTCCCGCGCCGCCCCTGACACTCCCGGACCGCCTGGGCGTTCCCGATGTCACCCACTCAACTCCCGCGCGCGTTCACCGCAGGAGTGGAAAACACCCACGCGGGTACCGGCGGTCTGCTGCCGGTGTCCGATCCGAGCCTTCATCGCGTGGCCCTTACGATGGGGCACATGACTGCTACGCCTCCTGCCCGACGCGTCCTCCTCGCCGCTCCCCGCGGCTACTGCGCAGGTGTGGACCGTGCCGTGATCGCCGTGGAGAAGGCCCTGGAGCAGTACGGGTCGCCCATCTACGTCCGCCACGAGATCGTCCACAACAAGTACGTCGTACAGACACTCGAGAAGAAGGGCGCGATCTTCGTCGACGAGACGGCGGAGGTTCCCGAGGGATCCATCGTGATGTTCTCGGCGCACGGAGTGGCCCCGACCGTCCACGAGGAGGCGGCGGAGCGCAAGCTCGCGACGATCGACGCGACGTGCCCGCTGGTCACCAAGGTCCACAAGGAGGCCGTGCGGTTCGCCCAGGAGGACTACGACATCCTCCTGATCGGCCACGAGGGCCATGAAGAGGTCATCGGCACGTCCGGCGAGGCGCCCGACCACATCACCCTGGTCGACGGCCCGGAAGACGTGGCGAACGTCGAGGTCCGCAACCCCGACAAGGTCGTCTGGCTGTCCCAGACCACCCTCTCCGTCGACGAGACGATGGAGACGGTCGACGCCCTGAAGACCAAGTTCCCCGGCCTGATCTCGCCGCCCAGCGACGACATCTGCTACGCCACGCAGAACCGCCAGATCGCCGTCAAGCAGATGGGCGCGGAGGCCGACCTGGTCATCGTCGTCGGCTCGAAGAACTCGTCGAACTCGGTCCGCCTCGTCGAGGTCGCCCTCGGCGCCGGCGCCCGCGACGCCCACCTCGTCGACTTCGCCGACGAGATCGACGAGGCCTGGCTGGACGGTGTCTCCACCGTCGGTGTCACCTCGGGCGCGTCCGTGCCGGAGGTGCTGGTCGAGGGCGTGCTGGAGTGGCTGTCGCAGCGCGGCTTCGAGGACGTCGAGATCGTGAAGGCGGCCGAGGAGTCGATCACCTTCTCGCTGCCGAAGGAACTCCGCAGGGACCTGCGCGCCGAGGCCGCCGCGATGTCGGCCGACCCGTCAGGGCAGTGACCGTCAGCTCCGCCCCTTAACGTTGTGTCCATGAACGTCTTCGGAGTTGACATCGGCGGGTCCGGGATCAAGGGCGCTCCCGTGGATCTGGACCGCGGCGATCTGGCGCAGGAGCGCCACAAGGTCCTGACACCGCACCCGTCGACGCCGGACGCCGTCGCCGACGGCGTCGCGGAGGTGGTCGGCCACTTCGGCTGGACCGGCCCGGTCGGCATCACCTTCCCCGGCGTGGTCACCAGCGGCGTCACACGCACCGCGGCCAACGTGGACAAGGGCTGGGTCGACAAGGACGCGGCCTCGCTCCTCAGCGGCCGCCTCGGCGGTCTGCCCGTCACGATCCTGAACGACGCGGACGCGGCCGGGGTGGCGGAGATGACCTTCGGGGCCGGGCGCGGCCGTAAGGGCACCGTCATCATGCTCACGTTCGGCACCGGCATCGGCAGCGCGCTCTTCGTCGACGGCCGGCTGGTCCCGAACACCGAGCTCGGCCACCTCGAGCTGGGCGGCCACGACGCGGAGAAGCGCGCCTCGACGAAGGCCAAGGAGGACGCCGACCTCACCTGGCAGCACTGGGCGCGGCGGGTGCAGAAGTATCTGGCGCACGTGGAGATGCTGTTCTCGCCGGAGCTGTTCATCATCGGCGGCGGGGTGAGCCGCAAGGCCGACAAGTTCCTGCCGCTGATCGAGGGCGTGCGCGCCGAGATGGTCCCGGCGGAACTGCAGAACAACGCCGGAATCGTGGGCGCGGCGATGGCGGCCGCCGGCAAGTGAGCCGTACCCGGGGCCGGGCCCCGGCCGTGGCGAGGAACGTGCGAGGGGGCCTCAGCCGCGGCGGGCGGGGCCCGTCGGGCCCTTGGGCCCGCGCCCGCGGCGGTGCCGCCGCGTCATGGTCCGCACTTTCCGTACGCAGGTGATCACCCCGGCGACCAGCGTTCCGCCGTACAGCCATCCCGCGTGCACGGCGAGCGCCGTCACCACCGCCATCGTCTGCCCGCCGAACCCGCCGCTGCCGCCGGAGAGCGGCACGATCCCGACGGTGAACGCGATCGGCACGATGATCGGCGCGCTGACCAGGTCGGCCTCCCGCACCCACAGCGCGGTGAGCGCGCTCACGGGCAGGAACAGCAGACCGTAGAAGATCGCGGAACCGTCGAACAGCAACTCGTCGAGAGCGCCCAGCGCCAGCATCGCGGCGGCGGCGAACAGGCCCGCGCCGAGACCGGTCAGCCGGGGGTTCGGCAGCCGGCGCAGCGCGAGCACCAGGGGAGGAACCGGGCGCGGCGGGCGGGCCGGCACCGGATACACGGTGGCGTCGGCGAGCGTGCCCGGTGCCGGGAGGGGAGCCGGCGGCTGCTGCCGCGGCTGGGGGCGACCTGTCCTGTGCTGCTCCACCCGCACAAACTAGGTCGCCAAGAGGTACGAAACCGTCACTAGACACGCCCTTTGGACGACCTTGGGGCTGCGTTCGACTCCGGGTGGGCCCCCGAGGACCGCGGCAGGCCGTCGCTGGTCCGTCCGCCGCGCCCGTAAACTGGTGGATCGGCCCCACTCACCGCGGGCCGCAAGGCCCCGCCAGTCATCACCCTCCACGTCAGGAAGTCGCCAACGTGTCGCTCACGATCGGAATCGTCGGTCTGCCGAATGTCGGCAAGTCGACCCTGTTCAACGCCCTGACCAAGAACGACGTGCTGGCGGCCAACTACCCGTTCGCCACCATCGAGCCGAACGTGGGCGTCGTCGGCGTCCCCGACTCCCGCCTCGCCGTGCTCGCGGAGATCTTCGGTTCGCAGCGCATCCTCCCCGCGACGGTCGACTTCGTCGACATCGCGGGCATCGTGCGCGGCGCGAGCGAGGGCGAGGGCCTGGGCAACAAGTTCCTGGCGAACATCCGCGAGTCGGACGCGATCTGCCAGGTCATCCGTGCCTTCAAGGACGAGAACGTCGTGCACGTCGACGGCAAGGTCTCGCCGAAGGACGACATCGAGACGATCAACACCGAGCTGATCCTCGCGGACCTCCAGTCCGTGGAGAAGGCGGTCCCGCGCCTGACGAAGGAGTCCCGCCTCCAGAAGGACAAGGTCGCCGTCCTCGCCGCCGTCGAGTCCGCGCAGAAGATCCTCGAGTCCGGCCAGACGCTGTTCTCCGCGGGCATCACCAAGGGCACCGAGCAGGGCGACCTGCTCCACGAGCTGCACCTGCTGACCACGAAGCCCTTCCTCTACGTCTTCAACGTCGACGAGGACGAACTCGTGGACGAGGACTTCAAGAACGAGCAGCGCGCCCTGGTCGCCCCGGCGGAGGCGATCTTCCTCAACGCGAAGATCGAGTCCGAGCTGATCGAACTGGACGACGACGAGGCGCTCGAGCTCCTCCAGTCCATGGGCCAGGAGGAGCCGGGCCTCGCGACCCTCGGCCGCGTCGGCTTCGACACCCTGGGCCTGCAGACCTACCTCACGGCAGGCCCCAAGGAGACCCGCGCCTGGACCATCAAGAAGGGCGCCACGGCCCCCGAGGCGGCCGGTGTGATCCACACCGACTTCCAGAAGGGCTTCATCAAGGCCGAGGTCATCTCCTTCGCCGACCTGGTCGAGACCGGCTCGGTCGCCGAGGCCCGCGCGAAGGGCAAGGCGCGCATGGAGGGCAAGGACTACGTGATGCAGGACGGGGACGTGGTGGAGTTCCGCTTCAACGTCTGAGGCAACGTGATTTGCGAGTGGCCGGCTCCTCCGGGAGC
>NZ_JBSGZJ010000537.1:0-4519 GCF_053610925.1 Streptomyces sp. NPDC054847
CCTAGGGGGGTTGGTTTACCCCTCAAAACCCCCCGCCCCTTCGCCATGCAGGCGGGGCAGGCATGGTGGACCCGGGGCGGGAGTCTGGAAAGATAGGCCGCGACGATGACGTCGCCCAAGGTCAGGGCACTGGGTTCACCGGGGACGCACCCCGGCCCCCCGTACCACATACCCGCACATCACAAGGAGCGGACATATGCCCATCGCGACTCCCGAGGTCTACAACGAGATGCTTGACCGGGCGAAGGCAGGCAAGTTTGCCTACCCCGCCATCAACGTGACCTCGTCCCAGACCCTGCACGCCGCACTGCGTGGCTTCGCGGAGGCCGAGAGCGACGGCATCATCCAGATTTCCACCGGCGGTGCCGAGTTCCTGGGTGGCCAGTACAGCAAGGACATGGTCACCGGCGCCGTCGCCCTGGCCGAGTTCGCGCACATCGTCGCCGCCAAGTACGACATCACCGTCGCGCTGCACACCGACCACTGCCCGAAGGACAAGCTGGACGGCTATGTACGTCCGCTGCTCGACATCTCCGCCGAGCGTGTGAAGGCCGGACGCAACCCGCTGTTCCAGTCCCACATGTGGGACGGCTCGGCCGAGACCCTCGCCGACAACCTGGCCATCGGCCAGGAACTGCTGGCGCAGGCCGCCGCCGCGAAGATCATCCTCGAGGTCGAGATCACCCCGACCGGCGGCGAGGAGGACGGTGTCTCGCACGAGATCAACGACGAGCTCTACACCACCGTCGACGACGCGCTGCGCACCGCCGAGGCCCTGGGCCTGGGCGAGAAGGGCCGCTACCTGCTGGCCGCGTCCTTCGGCAACGTGCACGGCGTCTACAAGCCGGGCAACGTCGTGCTCCGCCCCGAGCTGCTGAAGGACCTCCAGGCGGGTGTCTCCGCCCAGTACGGCAAGGCCGACCCGTTCGACTTCGTCTTCCACGGCGGCTCGGGCTCGACCGCGGAGGAGATCGCCACGGCCCTGGAGAACGGCGTCGTGAAGATGAACCTCGACACCGACACCCAGTACGCCTTCACGCGTCCGGTGGTGGACCACATGTTCAAGAACTACGACGGCGTCCTGAAGGTCGACGGCGAGGTCGGCTCCAAGAAGACCTACGACCCGCGCACCTGGGGCAAGCTCGCCGAGGCCGGCATGGCCACCCGTGTCACGGAGGCCTGCGCGGCCCTGCGCTCCACCGGCACCAAGATCAAGTAAGTAGCCGCCTCACCACGGGCCCGGCACCCCCCTCGCGGGCGCCGGGCCCGCGGTGTGTCCCCAGGGAGGGGAATCATGAGCTTCGACTTCGACGCGGTCGTCGACCGCCGGGGCACCTGGAGTGTGCAGTGGGACGGTGTGGCCGACCGGTTCGGAACCGACGGCTTGCTGCCCTTCACCATCTCCGACATGGACTTCCCCTCCCCTCCCGTGGTCCTCGACGCCCTCCGTGACCGAGTAGCGCACGGAGTCTTCGGCTACACCGACTGGCGGAACGAGGACTTCCTCTCCGCCATCCGTCACTGGTTCGCCGTCCGGTACGGCACGGACATCGACACCGACCGCGTCGTGTACGCGCCCTCCGTGCTCAACCAGCTCTCCCAGCTGCTGCGGATGTGGACCGGACCCGGCGACGGCGTGGTCGTCCACACCCCCACGTACGACGGTTTCATCAAGGCGATCACCGGTCTGGGCCGGGAGCTGCGCGGAGTGCCCGTCGGGGACGACGAGGCACTGGAACGGCAGCTCGCCCGGCCCGACAGCAAGGTGCTGGTGCTCTGCTCGCCCCACAACCCCACCGGCAGGGTGTGGACGCACGACGAGCTCACCCGGACCGCCGAGCTTGCCGCACGGTACGGCGTCGCGGTCGTCAGCGACGAGATCCACGCCGACTTCGTACGCGACGGGGTGCACCTGCCCTGGACCCGCTACGGCACCGGCCGCTGGGCCCTGATCACCTCCGGTACCAAGGCGTTCAACTTCCCCGCCCTGAGTGGCTCGTACGGCATCATCGGCGACCCCGCCGACCATGCCGGGTTCGTGCGCCGGATGGAGACCGGCGAGGGACTCGCGTCGCCCGCCGTGCTGTCGCTGACCGCGCACATCGCCGCCTACCGCCGTGGAGGACCGTGGCTGGACGACCTCAACGCCTATGTGGCCGGCAACCTGCGGATGCTCGCCGACCGGCTCGGCGCGGCGTTCCCGCAGCTCGGCTGGAAGCCGCCGCAGGCCGGCTACCTCGCGTGGATCGACCTTCGCCCGCTCGGCATCGGCTCCCGGACCGAGGACGCGGTGCTACAGCGTGAGCTCGTGGAACGGGAGAAGGTCGCGATCATGCCCGGAGCGGTCTACGGGTGCGAGGGCTTCGTCCGTCTGAACGTCGGCTGTCCGCGCAGCAAGGCGGAACGCGGCGCGGACGCCCTGATCAGGGCGCTCCGCCGCGTCACCTGAGCGCCCGCCGGAAGCCCGAGGGCTCCCGGCGGGGACACGGGCTTTCGGGTCGTAGCCTCGTGAAGCGGCTGCGATGATCCCCGTATGGGCACGAGTCCGGGGGACATCAGGCTGACATCCGCCACGGGCCGCTGGGTGGTCCTGACGACCGTCCTCGGGTCCGGCATGGCACTGCTCGACTCCACCGTCGTCAACGTCGCACTGCCCCGCATCGGCAGGGACCTCGACGCAGACCTGGGTGTCCTCCAGTGGACCGTCAACGCCTACATGCTGACGCTGGCTGCGCTGATCCTGCTCGGCGGGGCACTCGGCGACCGGTACGGGCGCCGCCGGATCTTCGTCCTCGGCGTCGTCTGGTTCGCCCTGGGCTCCCTGCTCTGCGGGATCGCGCCCAACGGCGGTGTGCTGGTCGCCGCCCGCGCCCTCCAGGGCATCGGAGGCGCCCTGCTCACTCCCGGATCGCTGGCCCTGATCCAGGCGAGCTTCCACCCGGACGACCGGTCGCGGGCCGTCGGCCTGTGGTCGGGGCTCGGCGGCGTCGGCGCGGCGATCGGGCCCTTCGTCGGCGGCTGGCTGGTCGACGGGCCGGGCTGGCGCTGGGTTTTCCTGCTCAACGTGCCGCTGGCCGTCCTGTGCGTACCGGTGGCGCTGCGCCATGTACCGGAGTCCCGCGATCCGAGGGCGACCGGCCGGTTCGACGTCCTGGGCGCGGCCCTGTGCGCGGCGGCGCTCGGGCTCGTGACGTACGCGCTCATCGACAAGACCGTGTGGGCGGGGCTCGCCGGCGCGTGCGTGGGAGCCGCGTTCGTGCTGGTCGAGCGGCGTACGGCGGAGCCGATGCTGCCGCTGTCCCTCTTCCGGATCCGCCAGTTCACCGCCGTGAACCTGGTGACGCTCTGCGTGTACGCCGCCTTCGGCGGGTTCTTCTTCCTCGTCGCGCTCCAGCTCCAGGTCGTGGCCGGGTACACGGCCCTCGGCGCGGGAGCGGCACTGCTGCCGACCACCGTGCTGATGCTGCTGCTGTCCGCCCGCTCCGGGGAGCTGGGTGATCGCATCGGCCCGCGTATCCCGCTGACCGCCGGCCCGCTGCTCTGCGCCGTCGGCATGATGCTGACGCTCAGGGTCGGCGCGGACGCGTCGTACCTCGTGGACGTGCTGCCCGCCATGCTGGTCATGGGCCTGGGCATGGTCACGCTGGTCGCCCCGCTGACCTCGACCGTCCTCGCGTCCGTGGAGACCGGCCGGGCGGGCATCGCGAGCGGCATCAACAACGCGGCGGCCCGGGCCGCGGGCCTGATCGCGGTGGCCGCCCTGCCGCTGCTCGCCGGCATGGGCCCCGAGGCCTACCGCTCGGCGACGGCGTTCGACGAGGCGTTCCGGCTCGCGATCCCGATGTGCGCGGGGGTCCTGGTGGCCGGTGCCCTGATCGCATGGGGGACGGTGCGGGTGCCGCCGAAGGGCGCGGACGTGTGCCACCCGGAGTGCAAGGTCAACTGCGGGGTCGCCGCGCCGCCGCTCGAGCCGCAGGCGGAACCGAAGCGCTGACCCGCTCTCGTGACCGCACAACGGCCGACCTTCGGCCGTTGGCCACGGAAGGGGGCCCGACCTGTGAGACTGGGGGCCATGTCGATCCACGAGAACCTGCTCGGGGGGCCTCCCCCGACCCATCTGCCCGACGAGCCCGGACCGCGTGAGCTCCTGGCCGGCGGCACGCCCGCCGCCGAGGTCGCGGCCCAGTACCCGACCAGCTCGCTCGCCTGGGCGCAGCTGGCCGACGACGCCTTCGAGCGGGGCAGCGTCGTCGAGTCGTACGCCTACGCGCGCACCGGCTACCACCGCGGCCTCGACGCGCTGCGCCGCAACGGCTGGAAGGGCCACGGCCCGGTGCCGTGGGAGCACGAGCCCAACCGCGGCTTCCTGCGCGCGCTGAACGCGCTGGCCCGTGCCGCCGGGGCGATCGGCGAGAAGGACGAGCACGAGCGCTGCACCACGTTCCTGCGTGACTCCTCACAGACCGCCGCGGAGACGCTGAGCTGAACCGTCACGGCGGGGGCCTGCCCCCGCCGTGAC
>NZ_JBSGZJ010000538.1:0-4517 GCF_053610925.1 Streptomyces sp. NPDC054847
ACCCGGAGGTCGTGTTCCTGGACGAGCCGACGACCGGCCTCGACCCGCGCAGCCGCCAGGAGCTCTGGCAGGTGGTCCGCGACCTCTCCCGCCGCGGCACCACGGTCTTCCTGACCACCCAGTACCTGGAGGAGGCCGACCGGCTCGCCGACCGCGTCGCCGTCATGGACACGGGCCGCATGGTGGCGCAAGGCACCGCCGCGCAGCTCAAGGCGGAGGTCGGCGGCCACCGCCTGGACGTCGTGTTCACCGACCGGGCCGCCTACGCACGGCACGAGCAACGCGCCGTGCACCGCTCCCCCGAGTCGCTCACGCTCGGCCTGCCGACCGACGGCACCGCCGTCGAGGTGCGGGCGCTGCTCGACGACATCGACCCGGATCGGCGGGACGTCTCCCGCTTCTCGCTGCACACGACGACGCTCGACGACGTGTTCCTGTCCCTCACCCGGACCGGCGCCGCTTCCCGGCAGGAGCCCACCCATGTCTGAGACGTCGGCCGCCGGGCGCCTGCTGACCCCAGCCCTGACCATGACCGGCCGCTGCGTGCGCCTCAGCCGCCGCGACGTCGACGCCGTCATCACCTCGATGGTGCTGCCCGTCATGCTGATGCTCGTCTTCGTCTACTTCTTCGGCGGAGCCATCAACACCGGTACGGAGTACGTCAACTACGTCGTGCCGGGCATCCTCGTGCTCTGCTCCGCCTTCGGCTCGTCCGGCACGGCGGTCCGGGTGAGCGAGGACATGAAGGGCGGCATCATCGACCGCTTCCGGTCCCTGGACGTCGGCGGCACGTCGATCCTGGCCGGTCATGTCGTGGCGAGCACCGTGCGCAACGTCTTCTCGACCGCGCTCGTCCTCTCCGTCGGCCTCGCCATCGGTTTCCGCCCGTCGGCCTCCGCGGCCGGCTGGTTCGCCGCGGCCGGCATCCTGTTGGCCTTCCTGGTGGCGCTCTCCTGGCTGTCCGCGGCGGTCGGCCTCATGGCGAGGACACCGGAAGCGGCATCCGGCTTCACCTTCTTCATGATGTTCCTGCCCTATCCGAGCAGCGCGTTCGTCCCCGTGGAGACCATGCCGTCCTGGCTCCACGGCTTCGCCGACCACCAGCCGGTCACGCCGCTGATCGAGTCCCTCCGCGGCCTCCTGCACGACGAGCCGGTCGGCACGGCACCGTGGACGGCGCTGGCGTGGTGCGGGGTGATCCTGGCGGTGGCGGTCGCACTGTCGGGGGTGCTGTTCAGGGCGCGGACACGCTGAACGACACCAGGGCGGTCATGATGCGGGGCACGTCCGGCGGCGGCCCCGAGCCCAGCGCGGAACGCCCCCGGGCGAGGACCGCCCGCAGCTTGTGCGAAGTCGCCTGAAGGGCACGCCAGTCGATGTCCCTCCGGGCCACCCCGAGGGCGGCGCGGATGACGTCGGTGTAGACGGACTGGGCCCGCTTGTAGCGCAGCAGGTGCGGCAGGTCCTTGCGCCATCCGCGCGAGCTGCCCGGCCGCGCCTCCTCGACCGCGTCCCGCCAGCGGCGCGCCACCGCCGCCTCCTGCTCCGCCGGATATCCCATCAGGTGCAGATGGGTGGCGAGGTCGTACAGCGGGTCGCCGAACATGGCCAGTTCCCAGTCGATCGTCCACAGCCGGCCGTCGCCGTCGACGATGAAGTTCTCCCGGTGCAGGTCCCCGTGCAGGAGGCAGAAGGGACGTCTGCTGAAGGAGCGCGTCCGCTCCACGAGCCGCAACAGTCCTTCCTCGGGCACGCCGAGCTCCTGGAACAGCCGCCCGTACACGGGCCGGTGCGCCTGGTGGACGCGCTCCTCCGTGAAGCGGATCAACCCTTCGGCGAACGCGCCGCAGTCCCCGTCGGCGGCGCCTCCCGCCGCATGGGCCGGTTCCTCCGGCGGCAGCGCGGCCGTGGGAACGGCCGCGAGCTCGCGGAACAGCCGCTCGATCTGGGCGACATGAGCCTCCTGGACAGCGGTGCCCGGACGCCCGTGCAGGGCGAGCGTCGATCCCTCGATGAACCGCTGGAGGCCGATGTCGTCGACCACGATGATTTCCGGGACGCTGGAGACATGACCGGCCAGAGCGCGGACCAGCGCCCCTTCCGAGGGGAAGGAGCGCCGGTCGAAGCGGAGGATCCCCTCGCGGGGCTCCCGGCACTTCCACCGGACCGTCCCGGCGCCGCCCGCCGGATGGGGCAGCGGGAAGGCGTAGGTCTCGTGGTGGTACCCCTTGAGCGGCCCTTCGATCAGCGCCTCGCCGGCGCTGAGCCGCACGGCCTGCTGCCACACCCTCGCCGAAGGCTCGGCCGTCATGCTCGCTGCCCCCGTGTGAATGCGGCCGCCTCCTCGTTCACGGACCTCCCCTGGGTGGTGCGGTCCTCCTCCACAAGCACGGTACAACTGCCGTGCCGCCGTGGGTCTTCGGCCGCGACCGCCTCAGACGAACGGAAGGAACTCCGCCATCCCGGAAGCGATCAGCGGCACACCGGCCTCCCGCAGCCGTCGCCTTCCCCGCTCGGACCGGTGGTACCCGTAGAACGGCATTCCCACTTCCCGGGCGGCCCGGAAGTCCGTACCTGTGTCGCCGATCATCAGGTGCCGGTCCACGGCGACTCCGCGCAGCATGGCCTCCCTGAGCGGCGCCGGATGGGGTTTCATCAGCAGCGCGTTCCGGCCCCGGCCGACCACCGGGCCCTCGAAGCAGTGGCGCACGGACATGCGCGCCAGGATCCGTGTCGCGGCGTCCACGTGGTTGTTCGTCGCGATGGAGAGGGTCCTTCCGGACGCGTGGCACGCCTCGATGAAGGCGGCGGCGCCGGGTGTGGGCGTCGCCGACTCGGCGGCCTTGCGCTCGTAGGCGTCGAGTTGGTCGTGCATCTTGGCGACGGTCTCCGCCCAGCCGCCGTCGCCGTTGTTCCTGCGCATCTCCGCGGTGTGCCCGTACAGGAGGGCGATCGGGTCGGAGCAGCCGCGCAGTTCCTCGACCAGGCAGCCGTCGCGTTCGGCGATCTCCCACAGCTCGTGGGCGATGACGGCCGCGGGCTCTTTGGCGAAGACCCGCGCGATCGGGCCGTCCAGGTCGAACACGATGCACCGGGCCCGGGAGAGCATCTCCCGCATCGCGTCGGGGACCGCCACGGATGTGGTGACAGATGGCACGGTCAGAAATCCGCCTCTTTGGCCTGGTGCTTCCACATCGAATCGAAGAGGTACTGGAACGCCCGCACGATGCCGACCTGCTCGGGTGTGGAGTCGGCGGCCGCACGGAAGGGGAACAGGGTCGCCCCGGTGCCGTACGCGTCCAGGATCGTCACCTCCTCACCGTCCGGAGGGACGGTGATCGTCCCCAGCTCCGGCGGGTAGAAGCCCTGGAGCGCCAGCCGGCGGTTGAGGATGTACAGCTTGAGCTGCGGCGCGAACGGGACCAGCCGGACCTCGACGGAGACCTCGGACACCAGTCCGCGGTCGCGCAGCTCGTACAGAGACTGGCTGAGCATGGACGCGTGCGCCTGGAGAATGCCTCGCAGCCGGCGCCGTACTCGGGGGTCGTCCCGCCCGTCCTTCAGCCGTGGGATCGCCAGGACGGGGGAGTCGGTGTCCGGGAGCATCAGCCGGGCGCTGATGCTGCGCGGGGGACGGATCTCGCCGTCCATGATGCGGGTCTTCTGGGCGGACACCCTGGCCGCGAGGGTCTCCGTGGTCATCGAGAAGACGTCGAGGGTGACCTCCGTGGCCTCGAACGCCTCTTCCAGGTAGGGCGCGAGCACCACCGGCGGGACGCGCTCGGAGACGACCGCCCACACGTCCTCGCCGTCGCCTGCGCCGGTCTGCGCCGGGATGCTGCGCTCGCTCCGGCTCACGAACGTCCCGCTGCCCTGCCGCGACTCGATGAGCCCCTGCTCCCTGAGGACCTCGATGGCCCGGTTCACCGTCGCCCGGGACACACCGAATCGGGAGACCAGCTCGCTCTGGGTGGGCAGACGGTCGCCCGGCCGGCGCGTCCCGTCGTTGATCTCCCTGCGCAGGGCATCGGCGACCGACAGGTACCTGTGCGTGTGGTCTCGCGGGACAGATCCATGACTCGTCACGCCGCAACCTTACAACTGACGTACAGCCATGGAGAGATGCCTCGCACCGACCCGACAAGAAACAAGCAACCAGACAAGTTTGCGACCATGCCCCCAGGGGGCATCACTCACACAGGTCAACCAGACGAATTTGTACGGCAGTTGACCCAACGTCCGGTCCAGTTGTCAGCCCCGCAGCACAACGGAGTGCGAGCCCGGCGCCTCTCCCTCGAAGGAGTGATCCCCATGCCTCTCATCACCCTCCTCGCCGAGCAGTACGTGCAGCTGCGGTACGGCTTCGTCGCCGCCCTGGGGCTCGCCCTGCTCGCGGTCGGCATCAAGGCGGAGAACGCGGCCTGCGCCGGCATCGGCAGCTTCCTGCTGATCGCTCCGGCAGTCAGCACGGGGCCCTGACGGCGCTCGTGTTCGACGGCTGATCAGCCGTCGAACAC
>NZ_JBSGZJ010000539.1:0-4489 GCF_053610925.1 Streptomyces sp. NPDC054847
GCCCCAGCCGCAGCCCACGTCCAGCACCCGCCGGCTGCCGGCGGCGCCGGCGAGCTCGACGAACCGGTCGAGCTTGCGCTCCTGGGCCTCGTCGAGGGCCTCGGTGAGGCCCTCGCCCTCCTCCCAGTAGCCGCCCGAGTACATCATCGTCGGCCCCAGCAGGAGGCGGTAGAAGTCGTTGCTCACCTCGTAGTGGTGCCTGATCGCGTCGACCTCGGGGACCGACCTGTCAGCGACCGTCGTCATCTCTTCCTCAACTCCTGTCGGGGTGCGCGGCTGTCGGGGTCGAGGAAAGCGAAGTGCTCGCAACAGATGTGCAAGACGGCGCCGGGCCGGCGGTGTTGCGCCCCGCTTGCGCGGCTGCCGGTTCGATTCCTAGGCGTAACACCCCAAGCCTTGCGAGAGAGGACCGAACCCCATGTCGCTGCCCACCGTCGAAGAACTGGCGAGCCAGCTCGAGGCCGTCTCCGGCGCCCAGAAGGTCGACCCGGACCAGCCGCTCCAGCACATCGCCGACGTCGACTCGCTGGACCTGATGGAGTGGTTGTACGGGTTCCAGAACCAGTACCCGCACATCCCGGCCGACGAGTCGCTGTTCGCCGACATCGACGACACCACGACGCTGCGCGTCGTCCACGACCGGATCGTCCAGCTCGTGCCCGCCCAGGCCTGATCAGGGGAGAGTCCTGTGAACGGCTTCGACATCACCGGGTGGGGCATGGCCGTACCCGAACGCGTGGTCTCCAGCACGGAGCTCGCGCAGCGCTTCGGCGTCGACGAGAACTGGATCGTCAGCCGGTGCGGGATCCACGAACGCCGGGCCGTCGGTCCCGGCCAGACGACCGCCTCCCTTGCTGTCGAGGCCGGCCGGCGCGCACTGGACAAGGCGGGGCTGAGCGGCGGCGACATCGCCCATCTGATCGTCGCCACCGCCACCCCCGAACAGCCTTCGCCGGCCACGTCCGCGTTCGTCCACCACGAACTGGGCATCGCCGGCAGCGCGCACGACGTCAACTCCGAGTGCGCGGGCTTCGTCTACGGCCTCGTCCAGGCCATGGCGCTCATCAAGATCGACCCGCGGCCGATCCTGCTGATCGGCTCCGACACCCACACCCTCACCGCCAACCCCGCCGACCGGGACCTGTCGATCCTCGTCGGCGACGGCGCGGGCGCGGTGGTGCTCCGGCCGGCCCCGTCGGACCCGGTGCTGGGCTGGAACCTGGGCGCCGACGGCAGCTGCGCCGGCAGCCTCAAGGTCCTGGCCGGCGGCAGCCGGATGCCGACCACGGAGGAGACCGTCCGCCAGGGGCTGCACTACGCACAGATCAACGGCAACGAGATCTACCTCAACGCCGTGCGCTACACCGTGCGCACGGTGCGGGAGACGCTGACCAGCGCCAAGGTCGAGGCGGCCGACGTCCGCCACGTCATCCCGCACCAGGCGAACATCCGGATCATCAACTCGATCCTCAGCCACACGGGCCTGCGGCCCGAGGCCCTGGTCACGAATCTGCACAAGTACGGGAACACCGCGTCCGCGTCGATCCCGATCGCCCTGACCGAGGCGCTCGACGAAGGCCGCATCAACGACGGCGACCTGGTCCTGCTGGCCGGCTTCGGCGCGGGCATGACCTGGGGATCGGTCCTGCTGGAATGGGTCGGAGGACAGAAATGAACAACGCACTCTCGCGGCGCAAGGTACTGGGCGGCATCGCCGCAACGGTCGTCGGCTGGAGCGTCGCCAACCAGACGTGGGCGACGGCCGCCGAGGTCGACGGCGGCCAGTACATCGACGTCAGACAAGTGCCCGCCCTGGACGGGACGCTGACCACGTCGGCGACCGACCTGGACGGATTCCGTCAGGACTTCGGGCGGCTGAAGCCGTCCGCGCCGTGGGCGGTCCTGCGTCCTGGTTCCGACCAGGACATCGTCAAAATGGTCAACTACGCCCGGACCAACAAACTGAAGATCGCCGTCAACGGGCAGGGCGGCACCGGCGACGACATGGAGTCGCACTCCGTGTACGGCCAGGCGGCGGTGCCGCAGGGCGGCATATCCATCGACGCCCGCGCCATGTCGAAGATCCTCAGCATCAACGCGACCAACGCGGTCGTCGAGGCCGGTGTCACCTGGGGACAGCTGACGGACGCCGCGCTGAAGGTGGGCAAGACACCGCCGGCGCTGCCCGACTACCTGCACCTGTCCATCGGCGGCACCGTCTCCATCGGCGGCATCGGCGGCACGGTGCAGAAGTTCGGCCTGCTGGCCGACACCGTCCACTCCATGGACGTCGTCACCGGCACCGGTGAGCTCGTCACCGTCTCCGCCTCGGCGCGGCCCGACCTGTTCCACTCGATCCTGTCCGGCGGCGGCCAGACCGCGATCATCCTGCGCGCCAAGGTGAAGCTCGCCCCCGCACCCCAGCGGTCGGTCGTCTTCAGCCTCTTCTACGACGACCTGGCGACCTACCTCGCCGACGGCGAGAAGGTCATGGCGGAGAACCGGTTCCACGTCCAGGCCGGCGAGATGCTGCGCCGCCCCGACGACACCGGCTGGCGCTACAAGATGGAGGTCGCCGCGAACTACTCCGGCACCGCCGTCCCCGACCGGGCGGCCCTGCTGGCCGGACTGCTCGACAACCGGGCCCAGGCCGTCGTCGAGGACGTCGCCTACCGGGACTACATGTTCCGGCTCGACGGCTACGAGGTCTACCTGAAGGAGACCGGCCACTGGTTCCAGCCCAAGCCGTGGCTGAGCCTGTTCCTGCCGGCGTCCAAGACCAAGGCGTTCATGGAGCTGGTGGAGCAGGAGCTGACCGCCTCCGACCTGGGCGGCGGGTTCCTGCTGTTCTACCCGTACTACACCCGCAAGATCACCCGGCCGCTGGCGGTGCAGCCCAACGAGTCCGTCGGCTACCTGTTCGACCTGCTGCGGTTCCCCAACCCGGGCGACCCGAACATCTCGCAGATGCTCGAGCAGAACCGCCGCCTGTACGACAAGGCCGTGGCGCTGGGCGCCAAGCGGTACCTGGTCGGTGCGATCCCCCGGATGACCACCGCCGACTGGAGGACTCACTTCGGCTACCGCTGGGAGGAGTTCTACAAGGCCAAGCGGCGCTACGACCCGGCGAACATCCTCACCCCCGGTCAGGGCTTCTTCGGCTGACGTGTCCGGCCGCGGGCCCCGTCCCCGGGGCCCTTCGCGGGGCCCGCACCCTGACCCGTACACCGACAGGAGAAGGACATGACGAGTTACGACCTGATCGACGAGGCGGTCATCGACGCTCCGCCGGACGTCGTCTGGGACGCGCTGCTCGCCGAGTTCCGCGGCGGCGCGCAGTGGTGGGTGCCGGCCAACACCTTCGCCGCCGCGTCCGGTTCACCGGACGAGGTGGGCGGCGAGGTCAAGGTGACGGTCCACACCAAGGGCGTCGACAAGGGCGGTCTGAAGCTGCGGTTCACCTCACGCACGACGGCGGTCGAGACGGGCAGGCGACTGTCGGTCGAGTACGTCGAGGGGGTGTTCCGCGGGCCGAGCGACTTCCTGCTCGAACCACTGGACGGCGGGCGCCGCACCCGGCTCGGCATGCACTTCCGGGGCCGCCCGCACGGCTGGCTGAAGGTGCTCGCCAAGGTCGCCGACATCGGCGCGGAGCACTCCAAGGCCACCAGCGCCGCGTTCGCGGCCCTCAGCGGCGTGCTGGCCAGGGAGAAGGAGGGGGCGCGATGACGACGACGGCGGCGCCGCCCGCCACGGAGAGCGCACTCGTCACCGACGACGGCGCCCGCCTGGCGGTGAGCGTCCTCGCCCCGCTGGGCGCGCCGTCGGGCCGCACGGTCGTCCTCGCGCACGGCTGGGCCGCGGCCCGGCGGGTGTGGGGCACGGTCGCGGACCGGCTGATCCGCGACGGGCACCGGGTCGTGCTGTACGACCTGCGGGGGCACGGCGCCTCCACGTCCGGCCGGGAGCCGTTCTCGGTGCCCCGGCTGGGGGCGGACCTGGGCGCGGTCCTGGACCATGTCGGGGCGCCCGGCGACACGATCGTCGTGGGGCACTCGGGCGGCGGGTTCGCGGCGATGACGTACGCCGTCTCTCCCGCGGCCCGGCTGGGCGGTCTGGTGCTGCTGGGCACCGCCGCGCACGACCAGGACACGCCCGACAGCGAAGTGAGGATGATGGGCAGCCCTCTGTTCTCGTGGGCGGTGCGGCGGCCGGCGCTGGGCCGTCTGCTGCTGGGGCAGAACATGCTGGGCAAGCGGGCCGACGCCTGTGCCCGGGAGGTCAACCGGCAGATGTTCGCGGCCGCGTCGCCGCGGGTGCGGTCCGAGGCGTTCGCCTCTTCCCGCGGGATGGACCTGCGCGGGCAGCTGGCCGCGCTCACCGTCCCGGCGGTGGTCCTGGCGGGCGGCGGCGACAAGGTCATCGCCCCGGCGCTGGGACGGGCGGTGGCCGAGGCGCTGCCGGGCGCCCGCTTCGAGGAGATCGAGGG
>NZ_JBSGZJ010000540.1:0-4475 GCF_053610925.1 Streptomyces sp. NPDC054847
GGGGGGGGGGGGGGGGGGGGGGGGGGGGGGGGGGGGGGGGGGGGGGGGGGGGGGGGGGGGGGGGGGGGGGGGGGGGGGGGGGGGGGGGGGCCCGGGGTCAGCAGGGTCATGGCCTCTCCCGCGGGATAGGGGTCGTCCGGTGGTATGGGAAGCGCAGGGCCCCAAAGATACGTACCCACCGGTTTTGTTTTCAAGGCGTTGTGAGGGTTTCGCGGTGACGTGCGTCACAACTGAGGGTGGCGGGGACGGCATATGCCGGGTTCCGTTGCTGGTCGGACGCGATCATTCCGCTTGAAAGGGACCTTTGGGCCCCTCAAGCAAAACCGGCATGGTGGTTTGGTTACCTGTTGTTTACGGGCCGGTGTGCGGTGACGGGTCCGGGGTGTGCTCGCGGGCTGTCCGCAGGCCGCTGGGCTGCTAAGATACGAACCCGCCGGTTTCTTTTCGTTGGTGCGGGGATGTCGGAGGTGGTGGTGATGGCGCGGCAGGAGCGGGCCGTGAGGACGCGGCGGGCGATTTTGGTGGCGGCGGCCGAGGTGTTCGACGAGGTCGGTTACGAGGCGGCGACCATTTCCGAGATCCTGAAGCGGTCGGGTCTGACGAAGGGGGCGCTGTATTTTCATTTCGCCTCCAAGGAGGAGCTGGCGCAGGGGGTGCTGGCGGAGCAGGTGCATGCGCTGCCGGATCTGCCGGAGGGCGAGCTGATGCTGCAGACGGCGGTGGACCGGGCGTTGCTGCTGGCGCATCTGCTGCGCCGGGACACCGGGGACCCGATCGTGCGGGGCAGTGTGCGGCTGACGGTGGAGCAGGGTGCGCTGCGTGACGGGCTGGACCGGCGGGTGCCGATGCAGGCGTGGATGGAGCAGACGCAGGTGCTGTTCGAGCAGGCGCAGGCGGCGGGGGAGATCCTGCCGCACGTGGATCTGGTGGGGGCGTCCAAGACGTTCGTGGGCGCGTTCACCGGGGTGCAGGTGCTGTCGAACATCATGACCGGCCGGCAGGACATGACCGAGCGGGTCGCGGATCTGTACCGGTTCCTGATGACGGCGATCGCCGTGCCCGGGGTGCTGGTACGCCTGGACTTCTCTCCCGGCCGCGGGCTGCACGCCTACGAGGAGGCCCTCCGCCGCCGCGACGCCGCGCCGGAGCCCGCCGCCCACTGACCCCCCCTTTTTTCTGCCCCCCTTCCCGGCCGTGCGCCACCGGCACCACCCACGGGCCGTTCTTCGGCCCGCGCCCGGCCCGCGCCCGGCCCGCGCGGCCTGTGTCCGGGCCGCCGGTCCCGGCCGGGGGTTGCGGGGCATTCCCCGACCACCCGCCTCCGTCCCGCAGTTCGCCGCCCCGCAGCCGCGCCGCTGCCCCCGCCGTCCCGTTCGCCGCCGCGCTGTTCGGCGGCTGCCGCAGTCGTGCCCGCCGTCGCGCCCCACGGGCGACCGCGGTCCGTGCCGCGCTCGGACCTCCGGCGCCGACCGGGCGTGCGGGACACTCTCCAATCGCCGGCTGCCGGCCCGTAGTTCACCGTCGGGCTGTCGCACCGGCAGTGGCACTGGAGGTAGGGCGCCGGGAGCCGTCCCCTTTCCTTGCCGCGGGAGAAGTGGTTGAAGCCGGTCTCGTAGAGCCAGGCCGCGGAGGTGAAGGCCGCAGTCGTGCCCGCCGTCGCGCCCCACGGCGACCGCGGTCCGTGCCGCGCTCGGACCACCGGCGCCGGGCGGGCGGGGGCACTCTCCAACCGCCCGCTGGTGGCCCGTAGTTCACTGTCGTGTCCGGCCCCGCAGTCGTGCCAGCTGCGGCCGTGCTCGGGTGGCTGTGCCCGGCTCTGGCCGGGGGAGTGCGGGTCTCCTCCCACCACCGGGGGCGGGCTCCCTCCAGCCGCCTCCCGGTCTCGCGGTTCGCTGTCGGGTCGTCGTCCCGGCCTTGGGTGTCCTCGGCCCGCCGCCGGCCCGCGCCTTGGCCACCGCCCCCGGCCGGACGTGCGGGCACTCTCCAACCGCCCACCTCCGGCCTCCGGTTCACTGTCGTGTCCGCTCCGCGGTTCGCCGTCGCGCTGTCGTACCCGCCGCGGTCGTGCCTGCCGCCCCGTTTTCGGGCCGTAGTTCACCGTCGTGTCCGCCCGGCAGTCGTGCCAGCTGCGGCCGTGCTCGGGTGGCTGTGCCCGGCTCTGGCCGGGTGCGTGCGGGCCTCCTGCCACCACCGGGGGCGGGCTCCTTCCAGCCGCTCCCGGTCTCGCGGTTCGCTGTCGGGCCGTCCCGGCTTTGGGCGGCGGCAGTCTGCCCCCCGGGTTCCGCGCCTGGGCCACCGCCTCCCGGCGGTTGCACCCTCCAGCCGCCCACCTCCGCCCTACGGTTCTCGCCCCCGCACGTTCGCCTCCGTGCAGTCGCTGTTGCGTCCGCCCGGCAGTCGCGCCCGGCGCGGTTGTGCCGGCCGAGGCCGGGCTCGGGCCGTTGCCTGCCCTGACCGGGCGTGCGGGCACCCTCCGATCGCCGCGCCGGCACCCACCAATCACCCCGCCCCGTTCCGCAAGCGCAGTCCTGCGGCCGCGCCCGCTTCCGCCCCCGGGGGCCGTGCCTGCCGCAGTCGCGCTCGAGCGGCTGCCCGGTCCTGGCGGCCGGCGGGCCCTTCCCGGCCCGGCCGCCGTACCGACCGGGTGCCCTCCTCCGTCCCGCAGCGCGTCGTCGGGCCGTCGGCCGCCGTACTGTGCCGGGCAGCCCCCGGCTCGCGCCTGCCGGTCCGTGGCCCGTGCTGCGCGCCCGGCCCGCCCCCGCCGGCCCGCGGGCCCGCGCCCACCGTGGCCCGCGGGGCGCGCCCGGTCGCCGGGCGGCGGTGGGGCTGGTGGTGTCCGGCCGGTCCTGGTTCGTGTGGTTGGTCTCTGGTGGCTTCGGGGCCCGGGGGCGGGTGCGGGGGTGCGGGGGTGTGGGGGTGGGCAGGGTGGCGGTGCGCGCCGTGGGCGCGGCCCGAAGAAGCCTGGACGGAAAAAGGGGAGTCGGACATGGACGCGGGTGCGGAGACGGGTGCGGAGACGGGTGTGGATGCGGGGGCGGGTGCGGACGGGACGGGGTGTCCGTATGCGCTGGATGTGACGGGGCGTGATCTTGCGGGGGAGGCGGCGTTGCTGCGGGAGCGGGGGCCGGCGGCGCGGGTGGTGCTGCCGGGCGGGGTCCGGGCGTGGGCGGTGACCGGACACGAGCCGCTCAAGCGGCTGCTGACGGACAGACGGGTCTCCAAGGACGCCGGCCGGCACTGGCCGGCGTTCGTCGAGGGGCGGATCACGCCGCAGTGGCCGCTGTATCACTGGGTGTCGGCGCCCACGATGCTGTTCGCCTACGGGGAGGAACACACCCGGCTGCGGCGGCTGGTGGCGGGGGCGTTCACCGCGCGCCGCAGCCGTGAACTGGCGCCGCGGATCGAGCGGATCACGGCCGCCCTGCTGGACGCGTTGACCCCCGCCGCCGGCCCCGGTGCGGGTGCGGGTGCGGGCGGGGTGGCGGGGGAGGGGGTGGTGGATCTGCGGACGGCGTTCGCGAAGCTGCTGCCGATGCGGGTGATCTGTGAACTGTTCGGCGTCGAGGGACCCGACCGGCAGGCCCTGTGCGCGGCGATCGACACGACCTTGGGCACCTCGGTCCCGGCCGACGAGATGGCCAGGGCCCAGGACAGGGTGACCGAGCTGCTGGCCCGTCTGGTCGCCGCCCGGCGCGCCGAGCCCGGCCCGGACCTGACCTCCGCCCTGATCGCCGCCCGCGACGGCGGTGAACGGCTGAGCGAACAAGAACTCATCTCGACCCTGAACCTGATGATCGGCGCCGGGCAGGAGACCACCAGCAACCTGATCAGCAACGCGGTCGCCGCCCTGCTCTCCCTGCCCGGCCAGCTGGAACACCTGCGCACCGGCCGCGCCGACTGGCCCGACGTGATCGCCGAGACCCTGCGCACCCACAACCCCGCCGCCTACATCCCCCTGCGGTTCGCCGTCGAGGACATCGACCTGGACGGCGTCCTGATCCGCAAGGGCGACGTGATCATCGTGTCCTTCGCCGCCGCGGGCCTCGACCCCGCCCGGCACGGCAAGGACGCCGACACCTTCGACCTGCTGCGCCCGCACGGCGAGAGCGTCGCCTTCGGCCACGGCGTCCACTACTGCCTGGGCGCCCCGCTCGCCCGGCTGGAGGCCACCATCGCCCTGTCCGCGCTCTTCACCCGCTTCCCCCGCATACGCCTGGCCCGCCCCGTCACCGAACTGCAACCCCTGGAATCGTTCATCATCAGCGGCTACCGCACCCTGCCCGTCCACCTCGGACCCCCCACCCCACCCACCCCCTGACCCCCAGCCCCGACCCTCCGCCCAGCAGCCCCGGCCCCGCACACCCCGGTGCCGCGCCACGCCACCCGACCCCCGCGCCCCCGGGCCGGCCCCGCCCACCGGTGACCGGCCCGCGGCACGCCCACCGCGCCGGTGACCGGCCGGCCCCGCGCACCAC
>NZ_JBSGZJ010000541.1:0-4469 GCF_053610925.1 Streptomyces sp. NPDC054847
GCGCTGCTCGCCGCCGGGAGCCTCGCCCTGACCGCTCTGCCCGCGCAGGCGACCCCTGCCGCCGCCGAGCCCGACGTGTCCGCCGCCGCGACGCGGTCCGCCGACAAGCTCGGCAGCCACGACCGCGCGCTCCTCGCGACCTACCGCAAGCAGCACCTCGCCCGCACCACCATGAAGAACGCCGACCGGGCGGTCCCGGACTTCGCGACACTGCTGATCGCCGTCCGGGACGGCCGGACCGCCGAGGCGGAGCGAGCGCTCGCGGCCCTCGGGATCGAGAGCGCCCGTACCGAGTCGGCCGTCGGCTACATCAAGGCCAACGTGCCGTTCGGCATGGTGGACCGGGTCGCCGCGATCGAGGACGTCGTCGCCGTCGACGTGGACGAGCTGCTGAGGATCGACGAGGTCCGCCCGGACGGGTCGGACGCCGTGGCCACCGCGGCCGGGCAGGGGCCGGAAGCGCCCTCCGCGAAGACCCCCGACAGCAACGCCTACATGCCCACCCGGGAGACCGGCTCCGCTCAGTTCAAGGAGGGCAACCCCTCCTACGACGGCCGCGGCGTCACCATCGGCATCATGGACACCGGAGTCGATCCGACCCATCCGGCGCTCGCGACCACCACCACCGGGGAGCGCAAACTCGTCGACACGGTCGCCGGGACCGACCCGCGGAACTTGATCGACCTGCTCTTCGACGCGACCTGGCAGAACCTGTCGGCGACGGCCAAGGTGTCCGGGCCGGTCTTCACCGACCAGGTCCGCGGCGAGACGTGGAAGGCGCCGGACTCGGCCGACCTGCGCATCGGCCTGCGTCCGATCCAGCTGCCCCAGGGAGCCACCGTCGTACCGACGCTGGTCCGCGAGTCGGACTCCGCGGTGTGGGTCGACACCGACCTCGACCACGACTTCACCGACGAGGAACTGCTGCGTCCGTACAAGGACAAGCAGCAGATCGCCCACTTCGGGACCGATGACCCGTCGACGCCGGTCAACGAGCGGATACCGTTCACCGTCCAGGTCAGGAACGACTTCTTCCCCGGCACGGTCAGCGTCAACGTGAACGTCATCACCGAGGCGCACGGCACCCATGTCGCGGGCATCACGGCGGCCAACGGCATGTTCGGCGGCCGGGCGGACGGCCAGGCGCCCGGTGCCAAGCTGGTCTCGATGCGTGCGTGCCACTCCTTCGGGTGCTCCAGCGCCGCACTGACCGACGGCATGATCGATCTCGCCACGAAGCACGATGTCGACGTGATCAACATGTCCATCGGCTCCTCGCCCGAGTTCAACGACGGCCAGAGCGCCCGTGCCCTCGTCTACAACCGGCTGATCGACGAGTCCGGGGTCCAGCTCTTCATCTCCGCCGGCAACTCGGGTGCCGGTGCGAACACGGTCGGCGATCCGACGGCCGCCGACAAGGTCGTCAGCGTCGGCGCGTCCGTCTCCCGGGCGACGTGGTGGGCGAACTACGGATCGCAGGTGCGTGACGAGCTGGGCGTCTTCCCGTTCTCGTCGCGCGGACCGCGTGAGGACGGCGGCTTCAAGCCCGACCTGACCGCTCCCGGCGCGGCCGTGTCCACCGTCCCCGACTGGCTGCCCAACTCGTCCGTCCCCGAGACCGGCTACACCCTGCCCGTCGGCTACTCGATGATGAACGGGACCTCGATGGCGTCCCCGCAGGCCGCCGGCGCGGCCGCCCTGCTGCTGTCGGCCGCGAAGCAGCGTGACGTCAGCGCCACCCCGGCCGAGCTCCGCAGCGCTCTCTACTCGTCGGCCCGTTACAACGAGAAGGTTCCCGCCGTCGCCCAGGGCCGCGGCGGCCTCGACGTCCCGGGCGCGTGGAAGTTCCTCTCCGGTGAGGACACCGCGGTCGAGGCGGTGAGCGTCGTCGCACCCGTGTGCACTCCGCTCTCCGGCAGGCTGCTCACCCCGCACACCGGCAGCGGCGTGTTCAACAGCTGCGCCCCGGGCAGCGGCGGCCAGGGCATCGGCGAGTCCCGCACCTACGACGTGACCGTCCACCGGACCTCCGGACCTGACCGGAAGATTCCGTACCTGCTCTCCCTGACCGGGAACGACGGCACCTTCTCCACTCCGCGCACGGTCCTCCTCGGCCTCGACGAGCCGACCGTGGTCCCGGTCACCGCCGAGCCGGCCACGCAGGGCGTCCACAGCGCGGTCCTGACCATCGACAACCCGGCGACCGAGGCGGTCGAACAGGCCGCGATGCTGGCCGTCGAGGCGGCGACGCCGGTGGCGGCGGGCAGCACGTACGAGGTGACCGGCGTCGCCGAGCGCAACGGCACGGTCCACTACACCGTCGCCGTACCGGCAGGCACCACGGCGCTGACGGTGAAGCTGGACGGCCTCGCCGACGGCAGCCAGACCCGCTGGTGGGCGTTCCGGCCGACCGGCGTCAGCGGCGAGTCCGCCGCGCCCGGCTCCCTGTCCTGCTACTCGGGGTACCTCGACGGAAACGGCTGTGACCCGTCCACCCGCACGTACAAGGCCCCGGCAGCGGGCGTCTGGGAACTGGTCGTGGAGTCCCGGCGCACGTCCCCGCTCCTCGACAACCCGTACCGGCTGACGGCGACCGTGACCCAGTAGCGCCATCGCTTGCCTCGCCCGCGCGGCCCCGGTCCCGGCCATGATCCCGGCCAGTGAGCCTTACCTCACAGGATCGGGTCCGCGCGGGCGTCTTACATTGGATGGCGCTGCCAACGAAGGCACGCTGCTGTCTGCGAAATGAGGAATGGGCGAAATGCCGGAGTTCGCATATACGGATCTGCTGCCGCTCGGCGAGGACACCACGCCGTACCGTCTGGTGACGGCCGAGGGAGTCTCCACCTTCGAGGCCGACGGCCGCACGTTCCTCAAGGTCGAGCCGGAGGCGCTGCGCAAGCTGGCCTCCGAGGCGATCCACGACATCCAGCACTTCCTGCGCCCGGCCCACCTCGCGCAGCTGCGGCGGATCATCGACGACCCGGAGGCGTCGTCGAACGACAAGTTCGTCGCGCTCGACCTGCTGAAGAACGCGAACATCGCCGCCGCCGGCGTGCTCCCGATGTGCCAGGACACCGGCACCGCGATCGTCATGGGCAAGCGCGGCCAGAACGTGCTCACCGAGGGCGGCGACGAGGAGGCCCTGTCGCGCGGCATCTACGACGCGTACACCGAGCTGAACCTCCGGTACTCGCAGATGGCCCCGATCACCATGTGGGAGGAGAAGAACACCGGCTCCAACCTCCCGGCGCAGATCGAGCTGTACGCGACCGACGGCGGCGCCTACAAGTTCCTCTTCATGGCCAAGGGCGGCGGCAGCGCCAACAAGTCCTTCCTCTACCAGGAGACCAAGGCGGTCCTCAACGAGACCTCCATGATGAAGTTCCTGGAGGAGAAGATCCGCTCGCTCGGCACGGCCGCCTGCCCGCCGTACCACCTGGCGATCGTCGTCGGCGGCACCAGTGCCGAGTTCGCGCTGAAGACCGCGAAGTACGCGTCCGCGCACTACCTGGACGAGCTGCCCTCCGAGGGGTCGGAGCTCGGCCACGGCTTCCGTGACGAGGAGCTGGAGAAGAAGGTCTTCGAGCTCACCCAGAAGATCGGCATCGGCGCGCAGTTCGGCGGCAAGTACTTCTGCCACGACGTGCGCGTGGTGCGCCTGCCGCGGCACGGCGCCTCGCTGCCCGTCGCCATCGCCGTCTCCTGCTCCGCCGACCGCCAGGCCGTCGCCAAGATCACGGCGGAGGGCGTCTTCCTGGAGCAGCTGGAGACCGACCCGGCGCGCTTCCTGCCGGACACGACGGACGAGCACCTGGACGAGGCCGGTGACGTCGTGAAGATCGACCTCAACCGTCCGATGGACGAGATGCTGGCCGAGCTCTCCAAGTACCCGGTCAAGACCCGCCTTTCGCTGACCGGCCCGCTCGTCGTCGCCCGCGACATCGCGCACGCGAAGATCAAGGAGCGCCTCGATGCGGGTGAGGAGATGCCGCAGTACCTGAAGGACCACCCGGTCTACTACGCGGGTCCCGCGAAGACCCCCGAGGGTTACGCCTCCGGCTCCTTCGGACCGACGACGGCCGGCCGGATGGACTCGTACGTCGAGCAGTTCCAGGCCGCCGGCGGCTCCAAGATCATGCTGGCCAAGGGCAACCGCTCCAAGCAGGTCACCGACGCGTGCGGCACGCACGGCGGCTTCTACCTCGGCTCCATCGGCGGCCCCGCGGCACGGCTCGCGCAGGACTGCATCAAGAAGGTCGAGGTCGTCGAGTACGAGGAGCTCGGCATGGAGGCCGTCTGGAAGATCGAGGTCGAGGACTTCCCGGCGTTCATCGTCGTGGACGACAAGGGCAACGACTTCTTCCAGGACCCGGCGCCCGCGCCGACGTTCACGTCCATCCCGGTGCGCGGCCCGGGCCTGGCGTAGCTCCGCATACGACGGCTCGGCCCCTCCCGCAGGCTGCGGG
>NZ_JBSGZJ010000542.1:0-4458 GCF_053610925.1 Streptomyces sp. NPDC054847
GTTGTCCGCCCCGGGCCCCCGCGACCGCCGTTGCCGGCCGGACCGCGCGGCGTCTCAGCCGAGCCGGCCGCGCAGCCGGGTGAGGACCTCGGCGACCGGCACCGGCTCCTGCTCGCCCGACTCCATGTCCTTGACCTGGACCACGCCGTCGGCGAGATCACGCTCGCCGGCGACGATCGCGTACCGGGCCCCGCTGCGGTTGGCGTTCTTCATCGCGCCCTTGAGGCCCTTCCCGCCGTACGAGAAGTCGGCCGCGACGCCCGCCTTGCGCAGCTCGGTCACCACGCCGAACAGGACGCGCCTCGCCTCGTCGCCCAACGGCACCGCGTACACGCTGGTGGCCGCCGGGATGTCGAGCTCGACGCCCTCCGCCTCCAGCGCCAGCACGGTGCGGTCCACGCCAAGGGCCCAGCCGACGGACGGCAGCGCGGGGCCGCCGATCATCTCGGACAGCCCGTCGTAGCGGCCGCCGCCGCCCACCGCGGACTGCGAGCCGAGACCGTCGTGGACGAACTCGAAGGTGGTGCGGGTGTAGTAGTCGAGACCGCGCACCAGCTTCTCGTCGTCCTCGAAGGCGACACCGGCCCCGGTGATCAGCGCCCGGACCTCCTCGTGGTACGCCTTGCACGCGTCGCACAGGTAGTCGCGCAGCATGGGAGCGCCGACCAGCTGCTTCTGCACCGCGTCGCGCTTGTCGTCGAGGACCCGCAGCGGGTTGATCTCGATACGGCGGCGGGTGTCCTCGTCGAGGTCGAGGTCGCGCAGGAAGGTCTGGAGCGCCTCGCGGTAGACCGGGCGGCACTCCTTGTCGCCGAGCGAGTTGAGCAGGATCCGGAAGTTGCGCAGACCGAGCGAGCGGTACGCCTGGTCCGCCAGAATGATCAGCTCGGCGTCCAGCGCCGGGTCCTCGGCGCCGATCGCCTCGGCGCCCACCTGGGAGAAGTGGCGGTAGCGGCCCGCCTGCGGGTTCTCGTAGCGGTAGTAGGAGCCGGAGTACCAGAGCTTCACCGGCAGGTTGCCCGCCTTGTGCAGGTTGGCCTGCAGGGCGGCGCGCAGCACCGACGCCGTGCCCTCGGGCCGCAGGGCCAGCTTGTCGCCACCCTTGGTCTCGAAGGCGTACATCTCCTTGGTCACGATGTCGGTGGACTCACCGACGCCGCGCGCGAACAGCTCGACGTTCTCGAAGCCGGGCGTCTCGATGTAGCCGTAGCCCGAGTTCTTCAGCGGAGTGGAGATCGCGTCGCGCACCGCGAGGTACGTCGCGGACCGCGGCGGGATCAGGTCGTACGTGCCCTTGGGGGCCTGGAAGGTATTCACCTGTGGAGTCTCGTCACATTCCTCGTCGGGGAGCGGGCCGACCGCTCCCGAGGCCGGCGGCCACTTCCCGCAGATACGGGTTGGTGGCGCGCTCGCGGCCGATGGTCGTCTGGGGGCCGTGGCCGGACAGCACCACGGTCGAGTCGTCGAGGGGCAGGCACACCCGTGCCAGCGACTCGAGCATCTCGTCCATGTCGCCGCCGGGCAGGTCCGTGCGTCCGATGGAGCCGGCGAACAGCAGGTCGCCCGAGAAGAAGACGGACGGGACGTCCGCCGACTCGGGCATCTTGAAGGTCACCGACCCCTTGGTATGGCCGGGCGCATGCGAGACGGAGAAATCGAGACC
Source organism: Streptomyces sp. NPDC054847 (assembly GCF_053610925.1). Lineage (NCBI taxonomy): Bacteria > Bacillati > Actinomycetota > Actinomycetes > Kitasatosporales > Streptomycetaceae > Streptomyces > Streptomyces sp. NPDC054847. The sequence continues at coordinate 1,664 of NZ_JBSGZJ010000542.1, forward strand.
GGCCAGGCTGAGCGCGGCGCCGTCGGTGAGCTCCTTGACGTCGTCGGGCTCCCCGACGGTGAGTTCGCCCATGAGTGGCATCCCGATGGAGCGGCCGAGCGCCTTCTCCGGGTCGCTCATCATGTAGCGGTCCTCGGGGTGGATCCAGGCCGGGACGTCATGGGCGCCGCAGACGGGGACGACGGAGGCGACATGGTCGATGTGCCCATGGGTGAGGACGACGGCGACGGGCTTGAGCCGATGCTTCTTCAGCGCTTCCTCGACGCCTTCGGTGGCCTGGTGGCCCGGGTCGATGATCACGCACTCCTCGCCTGCGGCGGGGGCGACCAGATAGCAGTTGGTCCCCCAGGCCCCGGCGGGGAACCCGGCAATAAGCACGATCGTCCTCAGTTCGGTCGTCGTCGGTCGGCCGCTGCGTGGTTTGCAGTGGATTGCAGCAGATCAGAGCCTACCGGCGCTGCTCATCACACAGCCAACCCGTATACGGTACGGGCAAGCCCGGCGGTCGGCCTCATCCGACGTACGCGCCTTGAACGACCTTCGACCCACGAGTTACAAGGAGAAGACCCGGTGGTCAGCAGCGATCAGCGACGGCGGCAGCTCGCCAGGGAGAAGTTCGAGCGCCAGCAGCAGCGCAGGGAGCAGGCGCGGAAGAAGGCCAAGGTCCGCAACTCCGTGATCGCGGCGGCACTCGCCGTGGTGCTCGCGGGCGGCGGCGCCGTCTATGCGCTGGGCCTCACCGGGGAGGACAAGAAGGACGACGCCGCGCCGCTCGATCCCCCGCCGAGCGCCTCCCCTTCCGAGAGCAGCACGCCGGCACCGGCGATGGCGATCGACAAGAAGGCCAAGTACTCGTTCCGGCTGAAGACCGACCAGGGTGACATCGCGATCGCGATGGATGCCGCGAAGACGCCGCACACGGTCAACTCGTTCAAGTCGCTGGCGGACAAGGGCTACTTCGACGGCACGAAGTGTCACCGTCTGACCACGGAGAACATCTTCGTGCTGCAGTGCGGCGACCCGAAGGGCGACGGCACCGGCGGTCCCGGCTACACGATCCCGGACGAGAACCTCGACGCGCTCGGCAAGGCAGGCGCCGACGGCACGGTCACGTTCCCGGCGGGCACGGTCGCGATGGCGAACACCAGTCAGCCCGACTCGGGCGGCAGCCAGTTCTTCCTCGTCTACAAGGACACCAAACTGCCGCCCACCTACACGCCGTTCGGCACCATGGACGGGAAGAGCCTGAAGGCCGTCCAGGACGTGGCGAAGGCCGGAGTCGAGGGCGGCGGCGCGGACGGTCCGCCGAAGAAGGCCGTGACCATCGAGAAGGCCACCGTCCCGAAGGCGTAGCCGGGCAATTTCGGCCGCGCTGAGTGCGGACAGCCGGGCGGCCGGTCGCCTAGATTGGGCGTTGTACGGCGCGTGCTGGACGCGCGCCGTGGAGGGCGGGCGAGGCCCGTCCGGGAAACTGTGGACGATGCCCGGGGGAGGAACCCCTCGTCGGCATCAGGTTGAGGAGGCGCTGTGAGCAGCGACCCGTGGGGCCGCGTCGACGAGACGGGCACCGTGTACGTGCGTACTGCCGAGGGCGAGCAGGTCGTCGGATCGTGGCAGGCCGGGACTCCAGAGGAGGCTCTGGCCTACTTCGAGCGCAAGTACGAGGGCCTGGTGGTCGAGATCGGCCTCCTCGAGCGGCGCGTGAAGACCACCGACCTGTCGGCCAAGGACGCCCAGGCCGCCATCGACCATCTGCGTCAGCAGGTGGACGAGCACCACGCGGTGGGCGACCTCCAGGCACTCCGGGTGCGGCTCGACGCACTCGTGGCGACGGTCGAGAAGCGCCGTGAGGAGCGAAAGGCACAGCGGGCGAAGCAGACCGACGAGGCGCGCAAGGCCAAGGAGGCCCTGGTCGCCGAGGCGGAGGAGCTGGCCCAGAGCGAGCAGTGGCGGTCGGCGGGCGAGCGGCTGCGTGCGCTGGTGGACACCTGGAAGGGCCTGCCCCGGCTCGACCGGAAGTCCGACGACGAACTGTGGCACCGGTTCTCGCACGCGCGCTCCGCGTTCTCCAAGCGCCGCAAGGCGCACTTCGCGTCGCTTGACGCGCAGCGCGAGGAGGCCCGCAGGACGAAGGAGAAGCTGGTCGCGGAGGCCGAGGCGCTCTCCGGTTCCACGGACTGGGGTGTCACCGCGGCCCGGTACCGGGACCTGATGGCGCAGTGGAAGGCCGCCGGCCGTGCCCAGCGCGAGGCCGAGGACGATCTGTGGAACCGCTTCCGCGGCGCCCAGGACGTGTTCTTCGCCGCCCGCAGCGGCGTCTTCGCCGAGCGGGACGCCGAGCAGGCGGAGAACCTCAAGCTCAAGGAGGAGCTCGCGGCCGAGGCGGAGAAGCTGGTGCCGGTGACCGACCTGAAGGCCGCCCGTGCCGCCTTCCGTTCGATCAACGAGCGCTGGGAGGCCATCGGTCACGTACCGCGGGACGCCCGTCCCAAGGTCGAGGGCCGGATGCACGCGGTGGAGCGGGCCCTGCAGGAGTCCGAGGAGAACGAGTGGCGCCGGACGAACCCGGAGGCGCGTGCGCGTGCCGAGGGTCTGACGGGCCAGCTCCAGGCGGCCGTCGACAAGCTGCGCGGTCAGATCGACGCGGCCCGCGCCTCGGGCAACAACGCTCGGGCCGACAAGCTCGCGAAGGAGCTCGAGGGCCGTCAGGCGCTGCTGGACCAGGCACTGAAGGGTCTGCACGAGTTCGGGGGCTGAGGCACTCTGCCCCGGTGGTCCGGAGCCCGGCGACACAC
>NZ_JBSGZJ010000543.1:0-4456 GCF_053610925.1 Streptomyces sp. NPDC054847
GTCCAGCGCCTCATGGGCGGCGGCGACGACCTCGGGGTGGTCGGCGAGGCCCAGGTAGTTGTTGGCGCAGAAGTTGAGGACGTCGCCCGGTGCGCCTCCCGCGGTGACGGCGACCGAGGCACTCTGCGGAGTGCCGATGACGCGCTCGGGCTTGTAGAGACCGGCATCGCGGATCTCGTCGATCGTGGCACGCAGGTCGTCGCGGACGGACGCGTACATGAGGGGTTCTCCTAGGTCTGGGGCTCGGACGCGGGGATACGGGACTCAGACGGTCCAGTCGAGGATGATCTTGCCGCTGCGGGCGGTGGCGGCCTCGTCGAAGGCCGCGTCGAAGTCCTGGTAGCCGTAGCTGCCGGTGATCACGGGGCTGAGGTCGAGACCGCCTTCGAGCAGGACGGTCATCGCGTACCACGTCTCGAACATCTCCCGTCCGTAGATGCCCTTGATGGTGATCATCGAGGTGACGATCTTCGACCAGTCGATGGCGAACTCCTGGGCGGGCAGGCCGAGCATCGCGATGCGGCCGCCGTGCGTCATGTTGTCGACCATGTCGCGTACGGCTTCGGGGCGGCCGGACATCTCCAGGCCGATGTCGAAGCCCTCCTTGAGACCGAGCTGCCGCTGCGCCGCGGCGATGTCGGTCTCCGCGACGTTGACCGCGAGGGTCGCGCCGACCTTGCGGGCCAGCGCGAGCCTCGACTCGCTGACGTCGGTGATGACGACATTGCGCGCGCCGGCGTGCCGGGCGACCGCCGCGGCCATTATTCCGATGGGGCCGGCACCGGTGATCAGTACGTCTTCCCCGACGAGGGGGAAGGAGAGCGCGGTGTGCACCGCGTTGCCGAAGGGGTCGAAGATGGCGGCGACGTCGAGGTCCACCTTGGTGCGGTGCACCCACACGTTGGAGGCGGGCAGCGCCACGTACTCGGCGAACGCCCCGTCCCGGCCGACGCCGAGGCCGATGGTGCTGCGGCACAGGTGACGGCGGCCGGCGAGGCAGTTACGGCACTTGCCGCACACCAGATGGCCCTCGCCGCTGACGATCTCGCCGACGGCGATGTCCTGGACGTCCGATCCGATCGCGGCGACCTCGCCGACGAACTCGTGCCCGAGGACCCGCGGGGTGGTCACGGCCTGCTGGGCCCAGCCGTCCCAGGACCTGATGTGCAGATCGGTGCCGCAGATGCCGGTGCGCAGCACCTTGATCAGCACGTCACCCGGTCCGGTCTCCGGCTCCGGCACGTCCATGAGCCAGAGGCCCGGCTCGGCATGCTGCTTGACAAGTGCCTTCATCGGTGCGGCTCCAGGCATGGTGACGGACAGGCGGTCGCGGTGACCGGATATCGAAAATAAGGCCCCGGTCAGTGGACGGGCTCCAATTTGCCCAGCTCGGAGCGTCACGTCCATCGAGGTTTTCTTAAGCGGGCCAACAGCGCAGCTTCATGCCCGCCCTGCCCGGGTCCGCCACAGCCGCCCCAGCAGGGCACGTGCCGTCCCCCTCGAGCGGCGCCCGGACCGGACACCCGAGGCCCCCGGACCCGAAGGCCGGGCGCCGGAGGGCCGGACGCTCGAAGACCGGCTCCAGGGACGGGAGCTCCTCGGGTGCCGCACGGGGGCGGGGCGTCCGGCGATGGCCACAGCGGGATGCGGGGCCGCGGGGTGGAGGGCTCCGAGTGGGAGAGTCCCCTGAGGAGCGCGGGCGAGTGCCGCACCGGGTGTACGTCGTGCGCGACGCGGGGCAGCCGAGTGTTCGCGCGCCTCCCGCAGCGCCTCGGCGAGACTCGCCCGGTGCCACAGGATCTCGTCCGGGTGGTCGGCGGTCACCAGCCGCTCCACGATCTCCCTCCCGCGCGGCGACTTCGGCGGCGCGGGCACCATCTCCGGGCGGAGGACACTCAGACGGGAGCGTTCGTAGGGATCGGGAACGGTCTCGGCGACGGTCACCGGGTCGAGCACCGCGGCGATGGCCGCTGCCCGCCGCCAGGGATCGGAACTCGCGCGCAGCAACTGGCCGAGCCGCCGCCCCCGCCAATTACGCGGCCGCCTGTCCTCGCCGGCCGCCAGCAACGCACGGAACTCGGGCGGCGTCCTGCCGGTGAGCAGTGACGCATGGTCGCGGGCGAAGTCCAGCACTTCCTCGGCGAGATAGAGCCACACCACGGCGTGGTAGCGGTTGACGTAGAACCGCACCGGTGCGAAATGACCGGTGCGGGCCAGCCGCAGGAAACGGCCCTGGCTGATGGACGCCAGCTCCGCGCCGTCCACCGTGCCGACCGTCCGCAGCCGCTCCCGCAGCGCGGCGGGGAAGCCGTGCCCGGCCCGCAGCCGGTCGATCTCCCGCCGCTCGACGCGAGGCGGCCCTCCGCTGTCGTCCTGTGCCGCACGCACCTGGCCCAGCTGGAGCGCAAGCTCCAACTCGCCCCGCTTCAGCGCCAGTTCCTGCGCAGCCCTGCCGAGCGCGAGGCTGGTCGTGGACATCTGCCGTACCGTCATGGCGGTCTCCCCCGTGAGCTGTGGATACTCTCGGTGACGACCGTAGCCCGAAGCGAAGACATCCCGCCGCGCCCTGTGGACAACCTGCTCCGCCGCAGGCCGGAAGGGGTCAGAACGGGCTGCCGCCGGGCTGGCGCGCCTCGACGCCCAGGTGCTCGCCGACCCGGTTGACCATGAGGGTCATCTCGTACGCGACCTGGCCGACATCCGCCTCTGCGGCCGTGAGGACACACAGACAACTGCCCTCGCCCGCCGCCGTCACGAAGAGCAGCGCCTCGTCGAACTCGACCATCGTCTGGCGTGCCCGGCCGGCGCGGAAGTGGCGGCCGGATCCCCTCGCGAGGGAGTGCAGGCCCGAGGAGACGGCGGCGAGATGCTCCGCGTCCTCCCGCGCGAGACCGGTACTGGCACCGGTCACCAGCCCGTCGTTGGACAGCACGAGTGCGTGCCTGACGTGTTCGACCCGTTTCGTCAGGTCGTCCAGCAGCCAGTCGAGTCCCTTGTCCAACGCCATGGTCGTTCGTCCTCCCCGCTCGTACGTTCCCCGTGGCCCCGCGTTCGCCCGTAAGCCTTTCGCACGGCGCGGCGCAGGGCAAGGTGCGCCGGGCGGCCGCTGTCACCGCTGCTGCTCTGCCGGACCGAGAATCCGGGCCGTGTGGAAGCGTCCGGCGTACTCGACGAGGCGCACCAGGACCTCCTTCCCGGAGTCGCGTTCCCGGGCGTCACACAGCACCACGGGAGTCCCCTCGTCCAGGTCGAGGGCCCGGGAGACGTCCTCGACGGCGAAGGTACGCGCACCCGGGAAGCAGTTCACGGCGACGACGAACGGGATCCGGCGGTGCTCGAAGTAGTCCACGGCGGGGAAGCAGTCGCACAGTCGCCGCGTGTCGGCGAGGACCACCGCGCCGAGAGCGCCCTGGGCCAGTTCGTCCCACAGGAACCAGAAGCGGTCCTGGCCGGGCGTCCCGAACAGATACAGCGACAGGCCGGACCGGATGGTGATGCGGCCGAAGTCCATGGCGACGGTCGTCGTGGTCTTGCGGTCGACGCCCTCCGTGTCGTCCACGGTGCGGCCGACCTTGCTGAGCTGTTCCTCCGTCCGCAGCGGCCGGATCTCGCTCACCGCGCCGACAAGGGTGGTCTTGCCGACGCCGAAGCCGCCGGCGACCAGGATCTTCAGCGCGAGGGCCGTGCTGTCCTCACTGGTGCCGTCCAGGATCTGGGAAACCATCGGTCGCTTCTCTCCGGAGTGGGTGTGCGGGTGAAAAATCGGATGCCCCTGCGGGCGGGGCGGGACCGGGGGACGTCGCGTACGCGCTGACGCGGGAAACGGGAACGGAGCCGCACGCCCTGACACTGGAGGACCGCTCGCACGGCCCTGTGCCGCCGGCCCTGTGGCGCCGGCCGGCCCCGGCCCTCACAGCGCTCTCAGTCCCTCGATCACCTCTCGGAGGATCCGCTCGTCGGGCAGTTGCGCCGGCGGCACCGGCCGGCGGACCTTCACGAACCCGGCTTCGAGCAGGTCACCGAGCAGCACCCGCACGACACCGACGGGCAGGTCGGCGTCGGCGGCGAGCTCCGCCACGGACTGGGTCTCACAGCGGCACAGGGTCAGCAGCACCCGGTGCTCCGGGCCGAGCAGGGACTCCTCGTCCGGGCCGGGGCCGTCGGTGTCCACGACGACGAGCGCGATGAGATCGAACCGTACGTTGCTGGGGCCCGGCCTGGTGCGCCCGCCGGTCATCGCGTACGGGCGGACGAGGGGGCCGGCCTCCGCGTCGTACCACTGGCTGCCGGTGGGCCCGACGCCTCCCGGCCCGGAACCCGTGGGACCGGCGCCTGCCTCCCCGAAAGCGGCGGACCCGAAGCCCGTCGGCCCGCGCCCGAAGCCCGCGGGCCCCGTGCCCGTCTCCCCGACGCCGCTCGGCACGTCCCTCGGCCCGACGCCGTTCGGTCCGCTGCC
>NZ_JBSGZJ010000544.1:0-4453 GCF_053610925.1 Streptomyces sp. NPDC054847
ATGCGGCAGTTGAACCTGCTCGGCGCCGGCTCCGCCCTCGCCGCCCGCCCCCGGGGGCCCTGCACCGCGCGCCCGCGCGGTGCCCTCCATGTCCTCCCACGGCCCGCCGGCCGTGCGAGGTACGCCCGGACGGCTGATTTCGCTCCACGAAATCAGCCTGGCCGGCGGCGCTCGTGTGGCCGGCGGCGCCGGCGTGCGTTGGCTGCGCGGGGCTCGGGCTCGGCCGATGGGGTGTTCGCGGCCTCGGCGGCGGCTCCTGCCCGTCGGCGGAGCTTGCCTGGTCGGCAGCACTCGCCTGCGTCGGCTGCGCCGGGCTCGGACCCCGGCCGATGAGGTAATCCCGGCCTCGGCGGCGGCGTCGGCCTGCGTCGGCCGCGCCAGGCTCGGACTCCGCTGATGGAATTTGCAACCGTGCCTGCCGCGGCTGAGCTCTGCGCCTGCCAGGTTCCGGACCCGCCTGCGGCGGCCCGAGCCTTCGCAGGCGGCTCAGGCCTCCGCCGGACCGAGGCAAATCCAGCCTCACCGGCGTTCGAGACGCGGGGGGCCGGTGGGGTCCCCCCACGCCGCCAGGCGTAGGGGGGAGGAGCCCGCGCAAGCACCGCGCGGAGCGTGGTGGCGGGTCCGGGCGGAGCACCCACGCGGCGGAGCCGCACCTCGGTACAGCGGGAAGGGGCGGGGTGGGGAAACGCCCCGCGCAGCGGCCACGCCCCCGACGCTAGGGTCGTCGCGCACGACCACGCACCGCCCACCGCTGGGGCCCGCACGAAGGACACCGCATGGACATACCCCACACCGGCTGGCCCGGCAACGAGCTCGAAGAGGTGCTCGCCGCGTCTCTCGGCAATCCCGCGGCCGGCGGCCGCCTCGTAGAGGTGCTCGGCCGCAGCCCGATATGGGTCCCGCTGCCCAACGGCGGCAGCCAGGAGAGCCGCGACCTCGATCTGCCGACCATGGAGATCGACGGCGCCGCTTACGTCCCCGTCTTCAGCTCGGAACAACAGTTCCTCCAGTGCGTCGGCGCCCATATGCCGTTCACCGTCGCGCCCGCCAGGGAATTCGCCCGCGGGCTGCCCCCGCAGCTCGGTATCGCCGTGAATCCGGGCGGCGCCGTGGGCGCCCCGTTGCCGCCCGCCGCGGTCGCCGAACTGTGCCGGGTGGGGCGGACGCCGCTCGAGGGCCCGGCCTCCGGCGGCCGGGTGCGGCTCTTCGAGCCGGACTGGCAGGAGGAGCCGGTCGACTTCCTCGCCGCCGCGGCAGGCGAGTTCGAGGCCGTCGGCGTCGTGCTGACGGGCCGCCGCGCGCTCGCCTCCATCGAGGGCGACGCGCCGACACTCTTCATCGGTGTGCAGCTCTCGTCATGGGAGGGCGTCGAGCACAACGCCCCCATGGACGCCCTCGGCCGGGCCATGGGCCGGGTCCAGCCGCCGTGGCCGGTCAACCTGGTGCTTCTCGACGTCGCGCAGGATCCGGTGGCCGACTGGATGCTCGAGCGGGTGCGCCCCTTCTATCAACGACAGCACGCGTAGGGCTCGGGCCTGACACGAAAGAGAGACCCTGTGGTCAAGTCTTTGCCAGGAGGGCCGATTAAGCTGGTTTGATGGCCTGACCAGCCTGACAGAGGCTGTGCGGAACGGTGGGACCGAACGAGGGGCGGAACAGGGTGAGTGCGTCAGGCACCGCGGCGGCCGGGCAGGTCGAGCACATGCTGCGCCAGGTGACTCCCGGCCGCTACGACGCGTACGAGGCGCTGCTGCACGCCCTCGCCGACCCCGCGGGCGGCCGGATCTGGATGCTGCTGTGGCACGGCCGGCCCGGCTCGCCCGACGCCCAGTACGGCAACATGGAGATCGACGGCGTCTGTTACGCCCCGTGCGTCACCTCCCCCCAGGAGCTGGCCGTCTCCGGCTGGAACCGTGCGCACGAGGTCACCACCGGCCGGGACATCGCACGCGCCCTCTACCCGGACCGCTGGGGCATCTGGCTGAACCCGCACGCGCCCGGCGGCGGTGTCGGCGTGCCGTGGCTGGATCTGCGCCGTATCGCCACGGGTCTGGACCGGATGCCGGCGGGACCGCTGCGGCTGTCGGACCCGGCGATCGAGATCCCGCAGTTCTACGCCCTGCTCACGCAGAACGCCCACCGCACTCCCGCCGTCCGCTCGCTGCGGCGTGCCTGGGTGCAGCCCGCAGTGGGGCCCGCGTACCTGGCCATCGGCCTGGATCTCTACGACACCGGCCCGCAGTCGGTCGAGACGGTGCGGGTAATGATGCGGCAGTCGGTGGCCGCCGTGCCGGACGGCCTGCCGGTGTCGACCGTGGCCATGTCCGACGAGTACGACCCGGTCACCATGTGGATGCGCGTCAATGCCCGCCCCTTCTACGACCGCGACGCCCACGCGGGGGCCCCGGCCGCCGGCGGCGGGTACGGATATCCTCCGCCGCACACCCGCTGAGCTGGGCCGCTGCGGAAATGACGGGAACGAACTCCGCCGGATGTCAAGGGTGTTAAATCGCCTGGCGGGGATGTCCCGTATCTGCCCGGTTTGTTGAGTGTCCGGGTCTCGAGTAGGTATCACCGCTATCCGGACTGTTCTCCCAGGTGTCTCCCGTCTGTAGTGTTCGGCCGTCAAGACCTCTCCCACGGCGGAACCTCGGGGTGGACCCATGCGAATATTCAAGTCCGGAGCTGTCCGGGCGATCACGGCGGCGGTGGCCGTCGGCCTGATCGCCACCGGCTGCGCCAGCGAGCGGGGCAAGGACGGTGACAAGGGGGGCGACAAGGACACTTTCGTGTTCGCCGGCGCCGGTGACCCCGGCTCCCTCGACCCTGCGCTCGCGAGCGACGGTGAGACCTTCCGGGTCACCCGTCAGGCCTTCGAGGCCCTGCTCGAGCACGAGTCCGGCGGCAGCAAGCTCGTCGGCGGTCTCGCCGAGAAGTGGTCCAGCGACCCGGCCGGCAAGGTGTGGACGTTCAACCTGCGCAAGGGTGTGAAGTTCCACGACGGAGAGGCGTTCAACGCCGCCGCGGTCTGCGCGAACTACGACCACTGGTTCAACTGGAAGGGCACCTACCAGTCGAGCGCGGTCTCCTACTACTGGCAGACCATCATGGGCGGCTTCGCCAAGAACGAGGACAAGGAAGCCCCCAAGCCGAACTACAAGTCCTGCACGGCGAAGGACGAGAACACGGCGGTCATCGAGGTCAACGAGCCCTCGGCGAACCTGCCCGGCGGCTTCTCCCTCCAGGCGCTGGCGATCCACTCGCCGAAGGCCATCAAGGAGTACGCGAAGCAGGACGCGACCGCCAAGGGCGACGCGATCACGTACCCCAAGTACAGCCAGGAGGCCGGCACGGTCGCCGGCACCGGCCCGTACAAGATCACGAAGTGGAACAAGGGCAACAAGGAAGTCACCCTTGAGCGCTTCGACGACTACTGGGGCGAGAAGGCCAAGGTCAAGAACCTGGTCTTCCGCACGATCGACACCGAGGCCGGCCGCCGTCAGGCGCTGCAGGCCGGTGACATCGACGGTTACGACCTGGTCGCTCCGGCCGATGTGAAGACGCTGGAGAAGGAGGGTTACGAGGTCCCGACCCGTGACGTCTTCAACATCTTCTACGTCGGTATGACGCAGTCGAAGAACCCCGCGCTGAAGAAGCTCGAGGTCCGGCAGGCCATTTCGCACGCCATCGACCGCGAGGGCATCGTCAAGACGCAGCTGCCCGAGGGCGGCAAGGCCGCGTCCCAGTTCATGCCCGACACGGTGGCCGGTTTCTCGGACAAGGTGAAGACCTACCCGTTCGACACCAACAAGGCCAAGGAGCTCCTCAAGAAGGCCGGTGAGGAGAAGCTCAAGATCGAGTTCTGCTACCCGACCGAGGTCACCCGCCCCTACATGCCGGCGCCGCAGGACATGTTCGAGCGCATGAAGGCCGACCTGGAGAAGGCCGGCATCACGGTCACCCCGAAGGCCATGAAGTGGGCCCCGGACTACCTGGACGCCACCGAGGCCGGCTCCTGCGCCCTGCACATGCTCGGCTGGACCGGTGACTTCAACGACGGCTACAACTTCATCGGCACCTGGTTCGCCGGGCCCGACAAGCAGTGGGGCTTCAACGACAAGAAGGTCTTCGACGCGGTGAACGCCGCCTCGAAGGTCACCGACCCCGCAGGTCGCGTCGAGGCCTACAAGAAGGCCAACGAGACGATCATGGAGTACGTCCCGGGCGTCCCGATCTCGGCCTCCCCGCCGGCGATCGCCTTCGCCAAGAACGTCAACCCGCCGAAGGTCTCCCCGCTGACGCAGGAGAACTTCGCCGAGGTCTCCTTCAAGTAATCGAAACCCCAGCGGGTCCGCCCCGGCACCGCACACCCGGGGGCCGGGCGGCCCCCCCGCCCCCCCCCTAGAAAAGGGGCTGGCGGGGGGCGGGGCCCCTCGGGAGGAAGAGGAAGAAA
>NZ_JBSGZJ010000545.1:0-4444 GCF_053610925.1 Streptomyces sp. NPDC054847
GGAGGGGACAGGCCACGCGCCCGCACCTGGAAGTCGGCCCCGCCCGGGCACCCACCTGGGGCCTCGGGCCGGCCCACCCAGGCCACGTTCGGGGCGGGGCCGGCGGATCCAGGCCGGCTCGTCATGCGCCGGGCCCCGGGGCCGACCATGCCCAGGGCGCGCCCGCGGCCAGGAGCGGGCGTGCCCGGCACCGCCAGGGCCCGGGGCGGCGGGGGCAGCCGGGGCGGAGGTGCCGGGAAAAAGGCGGCGGGCCCGGTCACAGAACGTGGCCGGGCCCGCAGTGTTCGTGTGCGTTACGCCTTGCGGAGGCGGAACGTCAGGGACAGGCCCTCGTCCGTGAACGGCGCGCCGTACGTGTCGTCCGGCGCCTCGCCCTCCGCGAAGTCCGTCGCCAGCACCTCGTCCGCGATCAGCGAGGCGTGGTCCGCCAGGGCCGACGTGACCTCGGGGTCCTCGGAGGTCCAGCGGAGCGCGATACGGTCCGCGACGTCCAGGCCGCTGTTCTTGCGGGCCTCCTGGATGAGGCGGATCGCGTCACGGGCCAGACCGGCCCGTCGCAGCTCGGGCGTGATCTCGAGGTCCAGCGCGACCGTCGCGCCGGAGTCGGACGCGACCGACCAGCCCTCCCGCGGGGTCTCCGTGATGATGACCTCCTCCGGGGAGAGCGTGATCGTCTCGCCGTTGACGTCGAGCGTCGCCTCGCCGGACCGCAGCGCCAGGGACAGCGCGGCGGCGTCCGCGGCGGCGACCGCCTTGGCCACGTCCTGGACGCCCTTGCCGAAGCGCTTGCCCAGCGCACGGAAGTTGGCCTTGGCCGTGGTGTCCACGAGCGAGCCGCCGACCTCGGACAGGGACGCCAGCGAGGAGACGTTCAGCTCCTCCGTGATCTGGGCCTGGAGCTCCTCGGAGAGCGCCGAGAAGCCGGTGGCGGCCACCAGGGCACGCGACAGGGGCTGGCGGGTCTTCACGCCCGACTCGGCGCGCGTCGCACGGCCCAGTTCGACCAGCCGGCGCACGAGTGCCATCTGGGTCGACAGGGTCGGGTCGATGGCGTCGAGGTCGGCCTCCGGCCAGGAGGACAGGTGGACGGACTCGGGGGCGTCCGGCGCCACCGGGACGATCAGGTCCTGCCAGACCCGCTCGGTGATGAACGGCGTCAGCGGTGCCATCAGCCGTGTGACGGTCTCCACCACGTCGTGCAGCGTCCGCAGCGCCGCCGCGTCGCCCTGCCAGAAGCGGCGGCGCGAGCGGCGCACGTACCAGTTCGACAGGTCGTCGACGAACGCGGAGAGCAGCTTGCCGGCGCGCTGGGTGTCGTACGCCTCCATCGCCTGCGTGACCTGGTCCACCAGGGCGTGCAGCTCGGAGAGCAGCCACCGGTCGAGGACCGTGCGCTCGGCCGGGGCCGGGTCGGCGGCCGAGGGGGCCCAGCCCGAGGTTCGGGCGTAAAGGGCCTGGAAGGCCACCGTGTTCCAGTACGTCAGCAGGGTCTTGCGCACGACCTCCTGGATCGTGCCGTGGCCCACGCGCCGCGCCGCCCACGGCGAGCCGCCGGCCGCCATGAACCAGCGGACGGCGTCCGCGCCGTGCTGGTCCATCAGCGGGATCGGCTGGAGGATGTTGCCGAGGTGCTTGGACATCTTGCGGCCGTCCTCGGCGAGGATGTGGCCGAGGCAGACCACGTTCTCGTACGACGACTTGTCGAAGACCAGCGTGCCGACGGCCATCAGCGTGTAGAACCAGCCGCGCGTCTGGTCGATCGCCTCCGAGATGAACTGCGCCGGGTAGCGCTTCTCGAAGATCTCCTTGTTCTTGTACGGGTAGCCCCACTGCGCGAACGGCATCGAACCCGAGTCGTACCAGGCGTCGATCACTTCGGGCACGCGCGTCGCGGTGGCGGAGCACTGCGGGCAGTCGAAGGTGACCGCGTCGATGTACGGGCGGTGCGGGTCCAGGTCCGACTGGTCGGTCCCCGTCAGCTCGGACAGCTCGGAGAGCGAGCCGACGCAGGTGAGGTGGTCGTCCTCGCAGCGCCAGATCGGCAGCGGCGTGCCCCAGTAGCGGTTACGGGAGAGCGCCCAGTCGATGTTGTTGTTGAGCCAGTCCCCGTAGCGGCCCTGCTTGACCGAGTCGGGGAACCAGTTCGTGGCCTCGTTCTCCGCGAGCAGCCGGTCCTTGATGGCGGTCGTGCGGATGTACCAGGACGGCTGGGCGTAGTAGAGCAGCGCGGTGTGGCAGCGCCAGCAGTGCGGGTAGCTGTGCTCGTACGGGATGTGCTTGAAGAGCAGACCGCGGGCCCCGAGGTCGGCGGTCAGCGCCTCGTCCGCCTTCTTGAAGAAGACGCCGCCGACCAGCGGCACGTCCTCCTCGAAGGTGCCGTCGGGGCGGACCGGGTTCACGACCGGCAGACCGTAGGCGCGGCAGACCTTGAGGTCGTCCTCACCGAACGCGGGGGACTGGTGGACCAGACCCGTACCGTCCTCGGTGGTCACGTAGTCGGCGTTGACGACGAAGTGGGCCTCCGCCGGGAACTCGACCAGCTCGAACGGGCGCCGGTACGTCCAGCGCTCCATCTCCGCGCCGGTGAAGGTCTGCCCGGTGGCTTCCCAGCCCTCGCCGAGCGCCTTCTCCAGCAGCGGCTCGGCGACGACGAGCTTCTCCTCGCCGTTCGTCGCCACGACGTACGTGACGTCGGGGTGCGCGGCGACCGCCGTGTTGGACACCAGGGTCCACGGGGTCGTCGTCCACACCAGGAGCGCGGCCTCGCCCGCGAGCGGGCCGCTCGTCAGCGGGAAGCGCACGAAGACGGAGGGGTCGACGACCGTCTCGTAGCCCTGCGCCAGCTCGTGGTCGGACAGGCCGGTGCCGCAGCGCGGGCACCAGGGCGCGACCCGGTGGTCCTGGACCAGCAGGCCCTTGTTGAAGATCTCCTTCAGCGACCACCACACCGACTGGACGTAGTCCGGGTCCATGGTGCGGTAGGCGTCGTCGAGGTCGACCCAGTAGCCCATGCGGGTCGTCAGCTCGGCGAAGGCGTCCGTGTGCCGGGTCACCGACTCACGGCACTTGGCGTTGAACTCGGCGATGCCGTACGCCTCGATGTCCTTCTTGCCGGAGAAGCCGAGCTCCTTCTCGACGGCGAGCTCGACGGGCAGGCCGTGGCAGTCCCAGCCGGCCTTGCGGCCCACGTGGTAGCCGCGCATGGTGCGGAAGCGGGGGAAGACGTCCTTGAAGACGCGTGCCTCGATGTGGTGCGCGCCGGGCATGCCGTTCGCCGTCGGTGGGCCCTCGTAGAACACCCACTCGGGGCGGCCCTCGGACTGCTCGAGGCTCTTGGTGAAGATCTTGCTCTCGCGCCAGAAGTCGAGCACGGCGTGCTCGAGCGCGGGCAGGTCGACCTGGGCCGGCACCTGACGGTACTGGGGGGGTGTCATCTACGAACTCCTCCGGCGGACAGTTTCTCTTCCGTCGGAGGGACGAGAGCGCCGATGCTGCGCGGCTCCCGCGGTACCACCCTCCTTGGCGGTGCACAGGTCACCGCCCCCTCATTGGGGTCGCGACGCCGGTTCTACCGGCCACGGGATGCCCGTGGCTTTCTTCCGGCGGCTCCGGGGTGATCCTTCACATCGCGCTCGCCCCCGGGCTCTCACCGTCCCCGGGTCGCTCATGGCTGCGTACGACGCTACTCGTCCCCATCCACGCCTTTCGCTGGGCCCAGTGTACGGGCCCCCACGGCGAGCGTCCGACCGCTTTTCGACCGCGGCGCGGTTGACCCGAATGGCCACACGGCGCACGTGGACGTCCTCCTGGGGTGCGGTGCGGCCCGCACGGCGGATTACCGGGCGGAGAGCTGGGCACAACCGATGCAGTCCCGGCTTCTCGCAGCGCGGGGCGGGCCGAACCGGCGGCGTGCCCCGTTGCCGCGGGGCTGGGGTCGATTTATCGTCCCAGCACGATTCGCGAGCAAGATCACAATATGTGAAGGGGCCGCGGCCATGGTGGCGAAGAAGACTGCCGGGAAGACGGCGTCCGCGCGTTCCGCCGCCGCGGGGGCGACGTCCGGGAGGCCGGTCTCCCGGGAGCCCTCCGGGGAGAAGTCCGCGCCCCGGAAGTCCACGTCCAGGACGGCCGGCACCGCCGCGGAGCCCGCTGCCCGCAAGACGGCCGCCACGGGAGCGCCGGGCACGGCGGGCCGCAGCACCGGCAGGTCCGCGTCGCGCAAGGCGTCCGGCGGCGGGAATCCGGCGAGGAAGACGACGGCGGGCGGGTCGACAGCCGGGAGCCCGGCGAAGAAGGCGGTGGCCGAGGAAGCGGCAGGGAGCGGAGGTGCGGCGGGGAAGGCCCCGGCGGCGGAGAAGAAGGCGACCGGACCGGCAGCCGGCGGCACGACAGCCAAGGAGACCTCAGCGAAGAGGACCGCGACCAGGACGAGCACCACCCGGAC
>NZ_JBSGZJ010000546.1:0-4443 GCF_053610925.1 Streptomyces sp. NPDC054847
CCCCCGGGGGAGCGGGCCTTACCGCTGTCCGGTCGGACAACGGTGTGTGTCATGACGGCTACGGTGTGACCGCGATGTTGGTCAGGCCCTTGCCTCCGGTCACGGTGTTGCTGGCGTAGACGGTCGTGCGGCAGCTCGAACTGTGGTTGGTGACATTGATGGCGAGCTGCTTGGAGCCGGTCGCGCCGCGCAGATCGGAGTTGTTGCCGCGGAAGACGGTGCCGCAGCCCCAGCCGCTCTGCTGGGTGTGGGTCTCGTAGCCGTTGTTCGTCGTGTTCCTGCCGGTGTTGTTCTCCACGAGGACGTTGTTGCCCTTCACGTCGACCCACGAGTCGTCGTAGTTCGCGCCGGTCAGGCCGTGACCGTCGAAGGTGTTTCCGACGATCTTCGCGCCGGTCGTGCCCTCCTTGATGTCGACGGCTTCGCCGCCGACGTCCGGACCGATGGTGTTGTTCAGGATCTGCGCGTTGTCGCTCCGGTCGGAGGTGCCGCCGGCCGAGCCGACGTACACGCCCTCGCCCATGCCTCTGCCGTCGTTCCCGGTGCCGTATATGCGCGAGTTCTTGATGACGCCGTTGCGGCTGGAGTTGCGGAAGTGGACGCCTTCCATGTCGAGGCCGTGGACGGTGACCGAGTCGATGACGACACCGTCGGCGGTGTCCGTCATGATCCCCTTCTGCCCGCCGGTGACCGTGATGCCCTTGACGGTCCAGTAGGAGGCGCCGTTGAGGTGGAGTCCGTAGCCGCCGCCCGCCTTGAGCACGGCTCGAGACGAGCCTGTCAGCGTGATGCGGGAGCTCGACGTGCCGTCCACGGTGGTCTTGAAGTTGCCGGTGTACGTGCCGTCGGCGAGCTGGATCGTGTCGCCGGGGCGGGCTGCCGTGAGGGCGGCCTTCAGCTCGGTGGCGGTGTCCACGTCGATGACCGACGCGGCATCGGCCGGGGTGGCCAGCAGGGACAGCCCGCCGGCCGCGAGCAGGGAGGCGAGCAAGGAGGGGAGCAGTCTTCTGGTGCGCATGGGGGGTGCCTTCCCGTCGGTCCGAGGTGGTGACAGTCCTCGTACGGTTCTCGTACGTGAACATCGGGTGGGTTTCTGAACGCGCGCGTTGACCCGTGACGGTAGGGACGGGGTAATGGGGTGTCAAGGTCCGTACCAAATCCGGCTCCTGGGGGGGCGCGCGTCCGAACTGCCCGACGGCGGTGGGACGTTCGGGACCGCCCGCCACGGGAAGGCGACATGACGGGAGGGGACCGGGAATGCAGATGTACCGGCGCGCGTTCTTGTCTTCGAACACGAGGAGGAGCGGTAATCGTGCTTGATCCACAGGGTTTGTACGAGTGGGAGCCGAAGGGTCTCGCGGTCGTCGACATGGCGCTCGCGCAGGAGTCCGCAGGCCTGGTCATGCTGTACCACTTCGACGGCTACATCGACGCGGGAGAGACCGGCGAGCAGATCGTCGACAACCTGCTGGAGACGCTTCCTCACCAGGTGGTGGCGCGGTTCGACCACGACAGGCTCGTGGACTACCGGGCCCGGCGCCCGCTGCTGACCTTCCGCCGCGACCGCTGGTCCGGCTACGACACGCCTTCCCTCGAGCTCAGGCTCGTCCAGGACGCCACCGGCGCGCCGTTCCTGCTGCTCTCCGGCCCTGAGCCGGACGTCGAGTGGGAGCGCTTCGCGGCCGCGGTCGGCCAGATCGTCGAGCGGCTCGGGGTGCGTCTCGCGGTCAACTTCCACGGCATTCCCATGGGTGTCCCGCACACCCGTCCCGTGGGCATCACTCCTCACGGCAACCGCACCGACCTCATGCCCGGCCATCGCAGCCCCTTCGACGAGGCGCAGGTACCCGGCAGCGCCGAGGCGCTCGTCGAGTACCGCCTCATGCAGGCAGGTCACGACGTACTCGGCGTGGCCGCCCATGTGCCGCACTACGTGGCCCGCTCCTCGTACCCGGACGCGGCACTCACCGTGCTGGAGGCCATCACGGCCGCCACAGGGCTGGTGCTGCCCGGAATCGCGCACGCGCTGCGGACCGAGGCGCACCGCACCCAGACCGAGATCGAGCGGCAGATCGGGGAGGGCGACGAAGAGCTCGTCGCCCTCGTGCAGGGACTTGAGCACCAGTACGACGCGATGGCGGGCGCCGAGACCCGCGGCAGCCTCGTCGCGGAGGCCGTGGACCTGCCGTCGGCGGACGAGATCGGCCGGGAGTTCGAACGTTTCCTCGCGGAGCGTGAGGGCGACGCCTGACCAAATCCGTTCCGGACGGCCGCTGATGTCCAGGAGGCCTCCCGGGGGCCCGGCGGTGCGGCCTGGCCGGAGCCGCGACGAGAAGCTCGCGTAGGCTGCGGCCCATGCTGACAGTGGGTCTGACCGGCGGCATCGGCGCCGGCAAGAGCGAAGTGTCCCGGCTGCTGGCCTCGTACGGGGCGGTCGTGGTCGATGCCGACAAGATCGCCCGCGAGGTCGTCCAGCCCGGCACTCCCGGGCTCGCCGCCGTCGTGGACGCCTTCGGCCCGGAGGTGCTGGCCGCCGACGGCAGCCTGGACCGTCCGAAGCTCGGCTCGATCGTCTTCGCCGACCCGGAGCGCCTCGCCAGCCTGAACGGCATCGTGCACCCCTTGGTCGGCGTCCGCTCCCGTGAACTGGAGCAGGCCGCCGGCCCGGACGACGTGGTCGTCCACGACGTGCCACTGCTCACGGAGAACAAGCTCCAGTCCCTGTACGACCTGGTCGTCGTGGTGGACGCGTCGCTGAAGACCCAGCTGGACCGGCTCGTACGGCTGCGCGGTATGACGGAGAGCGAGGCGCGCTCGAGGATGGCGGCACAGGCCACGCGTGAGGAGCGGCTGGCCATCGCCGATCTTGTCATCGACAACGACGGGCCGCTGGAGAAACTGGAGCCCCAGGTACGCGAGGTGTGGCAGGAGCTGACGCGCCGCGCAGCTTCGGGTCAGGCGCGGCACTGACCCCTGCCGCGCGGCTCCGGACCGGGCGCCGACCGTCGCGCGACGCGCCGGCCGCCCGGAATAGCGCCGAACCACCCTGTGTTGGAACGGATCAGTCAGGGAAGGATGCGAGCGTGTCGAACAGCAATCCGGAAACGCACGTCATCGACTTTCGCGCTGCCGAGCAACTGTTGGCCGCTCGGGACCCGCGTGGGGCCGTCAAGCTGCTCGACTCGGTGATCGCGGCCCACCCCGAGAACACGGCGGCCCGTCTCCTGCGCGCCCGAGCGTTCTTCCTGTCGGCCCAATTGCGTCCGGCGGAGCTCGAATTCGAGCTCGTCCTGGAGCGTGAGCCGGACAACGCGTTCGCCCACTTCGCCCTCGCGCGGACCTTCGAGCGGGCGGGCAAGCCCGAGCAGGCCAAGCGGCACTTCCGGCTGGCGGCGGCCTTGGACCCGAACCCGGAGTATCTGAAGGCCGCCCGCTTCGACACCGAGTGACATCCGCGGAAGGGGACGGGTGAGGATCCCGGCCGCTCAGCCGCGGTCGGGATCGTACGGTGGGACGTCACGGCCCGGCTGGTAGTGAGGGCCCTGCCGGATGTGCCGCACGACCAGGAACAGGTCGACGGCCACGACGACCAAGAGCACCCCGCATGCGACGGCCCAGCCCGTCCGGCCCACCATCGCGAAGGCGATCGTGCCGCCGGCCGTCCAGATGAGACCCCAGACGCCGAGCCAGAAACGCATGCGCAGAGGACTGCGTGCGGTGACGGGTTCACTCCCAGTACGCATCGGCATCACATCTCCCTCTCCAGGATGCACCTGTCATGCCTGCCCGTTCCTCGCGAACACCCGCTCTCCTCCCGACACCCGCTCTCCTCTGTCAGCGGCGATGACTTTTCGTGCCCGCGGCGGTCTGACTGTGTGAAAGCGCTACGGAAGACCGAAGCGCCGACGCATCCCATCACCGCTCGCACGAGGAGACAGACATGTCCGCCGGCACCTCCACCACGCCCACCTCCCTCGCGTCCGCTTCCGTCGCTTCCGGCGGCGCGGTGGCAGTCGCAGGGCCGGGCAGGCGCACCCATCTCGCCGTACGCACGCTGCAGATCGTGCTCGCGCTGTTCTTCGCCGTCGCGAGCGCCGGTCCCAAACTCGTGGCCCACTCGTCCGCGGCGGAGGGATTCGACAGAATCGGCTACGGCGACTGGTACATGTACCTGGTGGGCGGTCTGGAACTGACGGGCGCGGTGGCCCTGGTGATCCCGATCCTTTCGGGAGTCTCGGCCCTTGCCCTCATGGGGCTGATGATCGGCGCCTTCGTGACTCAGGTGGCCGTGTTCGACGGGGAGAACGCCTTGACTCCGGTCATCTTCTTCGCACTCCTCGCCGTCGTCGCGGTTGTCCGCCGCCGCCACAACGCCGAACTCGTCGCCTTTGTTCGTGATCGCTTCTGAGGGCGACGCCCGGCCGGACGCGGCCACATCCGGCC
>NZ_JBSGZJ010000547.1:0-4394 GCF_053610925.1 Streptomyces sp. NPDC054847
ATCCACGCCCCACCGGCACATCTCGTCGGCTACTGGTCGCGGTACATCTCCGCGACCAGGAACGCCAGGTCCAGGGACTGGCTGCGGTTCAGCCGGGGGTCGCAGGCCGTCTCGTAGCGCTGGTGCAGGTCGTCGACGAAGATCTCGTCGCCGCCGCCCACGCACTCGGTGACGTCGTCACCGGTGAGCTCGACGTGGATGCCGCCGGGGTGCGTGCCGAGCGCCTTGTGGACCTCGAAGAAGCCCTTGACCTCGTCGAGCACGTCGTCGAAGCGCCGGGTCTTGTGGCCGGACGCCGCCTCGAAGGTGTTGCCGTGCATCGGGTCGGTCACCCAGGCCACGGTCGCGCCGGAGGCGGTGACCTTCTCGACCAGCTCGGGGAGCTTGTCGCGGACCTTGTCGGCGCCCATACGGACGATGAAGGTCAGCCGGCCGGGCTCGCGGTCGGGGTCGAGACGGTCGATGTAGGTCAGCGCCTCGTCCACCGTCGTCGTCGGCCCCAGCTTGATGCCGATCGGGTTGCGGATCCTGGAGGCGAACTCGATGTGCGCCCCGTCCAGCTGGCGGGTGCGCTCACCGATCCAGACCATGTGGCCCGAGGTGTTGTACAGCCGGCCGGTGCGGGAGTCGGTCCGGGTCAGGGCCGACTCGTAGTCCAGCAGCAGGGCCTCGTGGGACGAGAAGAACTCGACCGTGCGGAACTCGGCCGGGTCGGTGCCGCAGGCCTTCATGAAGTTCAGCGCGTTGTCGATCTCCCGGGCGAGCTGCTCGTAGCGCTGGCCGGAGGGGGACGACTTCACGAAGTCCTGGTTCCAGGCGTGCACCTGGCGCAGGTCCGCGTAACCGCCGGTGGTGAAGGCGCGCACGAGGTTGAGCGTCGAAGCGGAGGCGTTGTACATCCGCTTGAGGCGCTCGGGGTCCGGGATGCGGGCCTCTTCGGTGAAGTCGAAGCCGTTGACGGAGTCGCCGCGGTAGGTCGGCAGGGTCACGCCGTCGCGGGTCTCCGTCGGCTTGGAGCGCGGCTTCGAGTACTGGCCGGCGATACGGCCGACCTTCACCACGGGCACGGACGCGGCGTAGGTGAGGACCGCGCCCATCTGGAGCAGGGTCTTCAGCTTGTTCCGGATGTGGTCGGCGGAGACGGCGTCGAAGGCCTCGGCGCAGTCGCCGCCCTGGAGCAGGAACGCCTCGCCCTTGGCGACGGCTCCCATCCGGGCGCGCAGCTGGTCGCACTCGCCCGCGAAAACGAGCGGCGGATACGACTCGAGGTCCGCGATCACATCGCGCAGAGCCTCGGCATCGGGGTACTCGGGCTGCTGCGCCGCGGGCAGGTTTCGCCAGGTGTTGCCACCGGTAGCGGTGGTCTTAGCGTTCACGGTCACAGGCACAACCCTACGGCTTCCCGCCACCTGTCCGGCCCGGTGCCCAGCGACTGAGACGCCCGCCCGAAATGTCCCTCGACAACGTTCACCCGATCGAGTGGTGTTACCCTGCGGCGCGTTTTCGAAACGGATCACAACACAAGACGGACCAGGGGTGGGCGTGAGCCAGGGGCACCGCAGAGATCGCACGAAGAAACGGCTCTTCTACGGGGTGGCGGCAGCAGTCGTCGCCACTGCCACGATCGGGACGGTCGCGGTGGCATCACCCGACCTCGTCGGTCTCGGCAGCGACGAGGGCAGCCGGAACGAGTCGCTCCAGAGCCAGTTCGCGGAGGCGGCGCGCGAGTTCGACGTACCCCAGAGCGTGCTGATGGCGGTCTCGTACCGGCAGACGCGCTGGGAGTCGCACGACGGTGAGCCGAGCGTCACCGGCGCGTACAACGTGATGGGCCTGACGGACGTCGACCCGGAGGACATCGAGACCGAGGAGGCCGGCGAGGAGGCCATCGCCCACTTCAACGGCAGCGGCAAGCGGGAGATCGAGAAGTCCTTCGACCCTGCCAAGGTCCGTCGGATTCTGGCCGAGGCGACCGTCGACACCGACGATCCCCGGCTCCACACCGTGGACAAGGCCGCCGAGCTGATCGACAGCTCCCCCGAGGCGGTCCAGAGCGACACCTCCGAGTCCATCCGGGCCGGCGCGGCTCTGCTCGCGGAGTACCAGAAGGAGGCCGGTGCGGAGCTGTCCGACAACCCTGGCGCCTGGTACCCGGCCGTGGCGCGCTACAGCCAGTCGCCGGAGAAGAAGGGTGCCGACCTCTTCGCCAAGCGGGTCTTCGAGTCGATCAAGACGGGTGAGCGGGAGCTCACCCTGGACGGCGAGCAGGTCTCCCTGCCGGCCGATCCGTCGGTCCGGCCGGTCAAGCCCGCGAACGTCCCGCTGGCGGCGAGCTATGCCTCCACCACGGCGGTGCCGACGCCCGAGTGCCCCACCGGCCTGTACTGCAACTTCGTGCCGTCGCGCACGTCGAGCACGGGCAAGCGCAACTACACGCTGGCCGACCGCCCGAACCAGGGCGTGGACATCCGCCAGATCGTCATCCACGACACCGAGGGCGGCTACGACGGCTCGCTCGCGGCGCTCACGAACCCGGACGTCCCGGGCAGCGCGCACTATCTGATCCGCGCCTCGGACGGTCTGGTCACCCAGATGATCGAGAACAAGCACCTGGCGTGGCACGCGGGCAACTGGACCCACAACATGCATTCGATCGGCGTGGAGCACGAGGGCTACGCGATCAAGGAAGGCAAGTGGTACACGGAGTCCCAGTACCAGTCCTCCGCCGACCTGGTGAAGTTCCTGGCCACGAAGTACAACGTGCCGCTGGACCGCGAGCACATCATCGGCCATGACGAGGTGGCGCTCCAGACGGACGCCGGCATGGCCAATCTCCACTGGGACGCGGGCCCGTACTGGGACTGGAACCACTACATGGGCCTGATGGGCGCCCCGCAGGGCGACCAGGGCGCGGGCGGTCCGCTCGCGGCCGGCCAGGTGGTCCGTGTCGTTCCCCCGTTCACCACGGCGAACCAGCCGAAGCTCACCGTCGGTGGCAACGCCGTCACCGCCCGCCCGTCCAACTTCGGCTACCTCTACACGTCGCCCTCGACGAGCGCGTCGACGCTGACCGACCCGTATTTCACCTCCCTCTGGTCCGAGGGCTCGAACTACGGGAACAAGGTCCGGGCCGGTGGCAGCTACGTCGTCGCCGAGGCCAGGACCAACTGGACGGCGATCTGGTACGCGGGCAAGAAGGCCTGGTTCTACAACCCGGGCGGCCAGTACACCGTCCCGGTGGCCAATGCCACGAGCGTCAAGGTGAAGGCCGGTGCGACCTCGGCCAAGGTCTACGGGCGCTCCTTCCCGGAGACCGCCGCCTACACCGCCGCGGGCCTCGAGGCGCCCGGTGACGAGAACGCCCACCTGACGAAGTTCACCTTCGCCTCCGGCCAGGCCTACGCGAAGGCCGGACCCGCGGTGAAGGGCGACGACTGGTTCGGCTCCGCGCAGAAGAACGTCATCGGCGACACTCTCTACGTGCCGATCCGCTTCCACCACAAGATCACCTGGGTGAAGGCGGACGACGTCGTCGAGGCCACCCCCACCGCGCCGGACGCCGGCACCACCCGGTTCAACGTGCTCGCGCGTGACGCCGGCGGCTCGCTGTACCAGTACCAGGGCACCGGCACCGGCACAACGCCGTTCTACAGCCGCTACCGCATCGGGGCCGGCTGGCAGGGCTACAACCTGATCACCGACCTGGGTCCGCTGCGTGCGGACGCTCAGGTGGGCGACATGGTGGCCCGCGACGGCTCCGGCGTGCTGTGGCACTACGTGGCGAGCGGCAACAAGGACCAGCCGTTCAAGCCCCGTCTGAAGGTGGGCGCGGGCTGGAACATGTACAACATGGTCTTCAGCACCGGCGACATGGACGGCGACGGCAAGGGCGACGCCATCGGCCGGGAGAGCTCCGGCGTCATCTGGTTCTACCGCGGCACCGGCATCCCCGGCGCGCCGTTCGCCCCCCGGGTGAAGGTCGGCTTCGGATGGCAGATCTACAACACCATCCTCGGCCCGGGCGACCTGGACGCGGACGGCAAGGCCGACCTGGTGGGCCGTGACGGCTCCGGCGTGCTGTGGTTCTACAAGGGCACGGGCAGCGCCACCGCGCCGTACGCCCCGCGTGTCAAGGTCGGCGCCGGCTGGAACATGTTCAACGCCCTCGTCACCACCGGCGACCTCGACCGCGACGGCACCGCGGACATGGTCGCCCGCGAGCCCTCCGGCGCGCTGTGGTTCTACAAGGGCACGGGCAGCGCCACCGCGCCGTTCGCGCCCCGTACGTCCATCGGTCCCGGCTGGCAGATCTACAACACGCTGATCTGATCGCACCGAACCGGCACTCCGCCCGCGGCGCCGCGGCCCGTCCTCATCGTGGGACAGGCCCCGGC
>NZ_JBSGZJ010000548.1:0-4348 GCF_053610925.1 Streptomyces sp. NPDC054847
GGGGTGGCCGCATCCGTCCGTTCCGGCCGGGCCTTCGCGTGTGTGCGCGCCGCTCACTCCGCCGCGCGGACGAACGCCGCCGTGACCCGCAGCCGCAGCCGCGGGCCGACGAGCGGGCGCATCGCGCTCACGCCGCACGCGTGCCGGTCGAGCTCCGCCGTCGCGTGCACGACGGCGCGCCTGCCGTCCGGCGAGACGGCGCACGCCTCGGTGTCGACGGTGAAGGTGAGCGGCACGGACCGGCCCTTGACGTCGATCAGGCCGGTCACCTGCCACGGCCCGGCCGTGGTGAGGCGCTCGCCGGTGAACCGGATCGACGGGAACCGGTCCACGTCGAGGAAGGCGGGTCCGCGGACGGCCCTGTCGCGGCCCGGGTTGCCGGTGCCGAAGCCCGCGGCGTCGACCTCCGCCTCCAACTGCCGGAGCCCGCCGCGGATCACGGCGCTCCCGGAGCGTACGGGGAGCGAACCGGTGACCGGCAGGAAGAAGAAGTGCCGGCCGGTGAACTCGACGGAAGAGGCGTCGGCGTCGAGCGTCCAGGAGCCGTCGGCGGCGGCGGTCAGCCCGGCGGCGGCCTCTGAGTGGTCGGTGAGGGACATGGTGGGGGTTTCCCTTCGGGTCGCGAGAAAGAGGGGGAGAAGGCGGAGGCAGCGAGGGGGCCCCGCAACGGAGGCCCCCTGTCGACTGCTGTGCCCGGCACCGCTTCCGTGGTCGCGGTGGTGCGCGCGGGTGCGGGTCACTCGGGCCGCGGGTCCCACCGGAAGCTGCGGACCGCGATCAGCGCGCCGATGACGCCCCAGGCGGCGAGGACCGCGAGTTCCTTCCACTGGAAACCGGCGTTGTGCGCGAACGGCGCCAGCATCGCGTCGTTGAACGGCTTCACCGGGAGCAGCCCGGCGATGTTGTTCAGCACCTCGGAGTGGATCGGGAAGTAGCTGCCGGAGATGAAGACCAGCGGGAACTGGATGAACTGCACGACGGCCGGGGCCGCCTCCGAGTTCTTGATCAGCGAGGCCACGCCGACGCCCAGCGCACAGAAGCTCGCCGCACCCAGTACCAGCGTCACGGTGACCGCCGCCCAGTGCGTGGGCAGCGGCACGCCGTACAGCGAGCCGATGCCGATGACCAGCGCCACGTCGATGACGCTGACGACGATGCAGTGCACCAGCAGCCCGGCGAAGTACACCCAGGCCGGCAGCGGGGTGGCGTGCAGCCGCTTGAGCACGCCCGTCTGCCGGCGCATCGCCAGGATGATCGCCAGCTGGCCGTAGCACGCCCCGAGCACGGAGACCGCGGCGATCGTCGGCGTGTAGTACTGCATGCCGGTCAGGCCGAAGAAGAACTTCTCGTCGGCGCCGCCGCTGAACACCGCGCCGAAGATCGTGATGATCACGATCGGCAGCACGAAGGTGAAGACCATCGACTGCGGATTTCGCCAGAACGACAGCTGCTCGTAACGGATCTGATGGGCCAGCAGCGCCAGGTCGCCGCGGGCGTCCGCGCGGGCCGCCGAGCGCCCCGCGCCGGTGGCCGTGGTGGGGGTCAGGGTGGTCATGAGCGGCTCCGTCCCGGTCGGCGTCCCCGGCCCGGGGACGGCCTGCGCCCCCGCTCCGAGGACGGCGAGGATGCTTCCTTCTCCGCGTACTTGCCGGTGAGGCTCAGATAGACGTCCTCGAGCGTCGGCTGCTCGACGGTCAGCCGCTCCAGCGGCGTACCGCGGCGCAGCGCCCACTCGGTGAGGCGGTGCAGCGCGGCGGTCGGCTCCTCGGCCTCCGCCGTCACCAGCCCGTCCTCCGCGTCGGTGACCGGCAGGGGTACGTCGGCGATCGCGGCGCCCTGCGGCAGCGCGAAGCGGATCCGGGCCAGCGCGCTGTCCCGGCCGCCGAGCGTGTCCGGCGTGCCCGCGGCGACGATCCGGCCGCCGGCGATGACGGCGACCGAGTCGGCGAGCGCCTGCGCCTCGTCCATGTAGTGCGTGGTCAGCACGATGGTGGTGCCCGCGTCACGCAGGTTCCGCACGACCTCCCACGCACCGCGCCGCGCGTTCGGGTCGAAGCCGGTCGTGGGCTCGTCCAGGAACAGCAGCTGCGGGTTGCCGACGACGCCGAGCGCCAGGTCGAGCCGCCGCTTCTGCCCGCCGGACAGGTCCTTCACCTTGGCGCCGCGCTTCTCCTCGAGACCGACGAGGTCGATCACCTCGTCGACGCCTCGGGGGTCGGGGTAGTAGCCGGCGTTGCGCGCGATCGTCTCGCGCACCGACAGGTACGGCTCGACGGCGATGTCCTGGAGCACCAGCCCGATCTGCCCGCGCAGCCACCTCCCGTCGGCCTTCTTGCCCGGGTCGCGCCCGAGCACCTCCACGCTTCCGCCGTCACGGTCGCGGAAGCCCTCCAGAATCTCGAGTGTGGTCGTCTTGCCCGCCCCGTTCGGGCCGAGCAGGGCGAAGATCTCCCCGTCGCGGACGGTGAAGTCGACGCCGCGCACCGCCTCGTGGTCCCCGTAACGCTTTCGCAGGCCGTCCACGGCCACCGCGGTCACCGCGGTCCCTCCGCTTCGGTCACTGTGTGCCTCCCGGTGCTGTTGTCGGGTCCGGTGTTGCCGTTCGCCCGAAGACCGAACTCCGGGTCGCTGTCGCGACGTTAGGCCCGGTCAGGGCGGTGCCCGCAGGAATGGGAGGCATCCGATGACGGACGTCACGCAAGCGGCGACAGGTGTCAGCACGGACGTGACGGGCGTTGCGGCGCGCGGCGCGGGCCGCACATCCTTCAGGGCATTGCCGACGGAGCAGCTGACGCGGAAGGCGGTCATGACGTGGGGTTCGGGGAAGTGGGCGAAATGAGACGGCCGCGGATCACGGTGGTCGGCGCGGGCATCGGCGGACTGACCCTCGCCGGCGCGCTCGCCGCGAACGGTACGGATTACGTCATCCACGAGCAGACCCGGCGGCTCGCCGAGGTCGGGGCGGGGGTGCAGCTCTCGCCGAACGCCGTCCGGCCGCTGCTGCGGCTCGGTCTCGGCGACGCACTGCGCGAGCACGCCGTGCGCGTCGACGCGATGGAGGTGCGCGGCTGGACCGGCCGGCCCGTGGCGCGGACGCCGCTGGGCGAGGAGTGCGAGCGGATGTTCGGCGCGCCGTACTACGCGATCCACCGCGCCCATCTGCACGAGGCGCTGCTGTCCCTGGTCGACCGCGACCGGCTCCGGCTCGGCGAACGCCTGCGCGCGGCACGGGAGAGCGACACCGGCGGCGTGCGGCTGACCTTCGAGGACGGCATCGTCCGTGACGCGGGGGTGGTGGTCGGCGCCGACGGCATCCACTCGACGGTCCGTGAGGCGTTCGTGCGCGACGAACCCGTCTTCGCGGGCCTCGGGATCTATCGCGGCCTGGTCCCCGCAGACCGTCTGCCGGACGCGGCCAGGGAACGCCTGGTACGTCTGTGGCTCGGCCCCGGAGGCCACTTCGTGTGCTACCCGGTCGCCGGCGGCGAGTACCTCAGCTTCGCGGCGACGGTCCCGATGGACGAGGCGCCCGCCGAGTCGTGGTCGGCGCCCGGCGATCCGGAGGACCTGCGCCGCGCGTTCGGCTCCTGGACCGGCCTGGTCTCCGACATCGTCGAGGCGACCGAGGTGACGCACCAGTGGGCGCTCCACGACCGGCCGCCGCTGCGCACGTGGTCGAGCCGCCGCATGACCCTCCTCGGCGACGCGGCCCATCCGATGCTGCCGTTCATGGCGCAGGGGGCGGGCCAGGCGATCGAGGACGCGATGGACCTGGCGGCCTGCCTCGCCGACGCGCCCGAGGAGCGGATCGCGGACAGCCTCGCCCGCTACGAGGCGCTGCGCATCCCGCGCACCGCCGAGATCCAGCGCGGCTCCCGCGGCAACGCCGGCGTCCTCCACCTTCCGGACGGACCCGCCCAGCGCCGCCGCGACGCACAGATGGCCGTCCACGCCTCGCTCCGCGACCGGACCACGCTCTACGCGCACGAGACGGGCCGCAGCGTGGTGCCCGCGGCGGTGTGACTGAGTACGGCGCGCGGCCGACCTGAGTACGCCGCCGGATCCGCCGGCGCCGCGCGTCGGGTCGAATCGGAGCATGCTCCCTGAAGCCCTCCACCACCCCCGCGTCCGGGACGCCGCCACCGCCGGCACGGCCCTCGCCGTGACCCTGCTCCCGCTCGTGGCGGGCGTCCTGCTGGCCAAGTCGATGGCGGCGGACCCGATGACCCCGGTGAACGCGCTGATCACCAGCGGCGGCCACCGCGCCCGCATGTCACCGGCGCACCTCCGCGGCTGCGGCAGAAGCGCGGCACGCCGGTGCCGGGCCGCGGGAGCGGCGGTCCGCGAC
>NZ_JBSGZJ010000549.1:0-4348 GCF_053610925.1 Streptomyces sp. NPDC054847
TCTGTCACCGGTGGCGGGTGACTCCGCTTCAGCGGCTTGCCTGTACTGCCTGTGCTGCCTGTCCTCGTGCGCCACCTGCCCTGTGTCCGCCGTTGCGCCCGTGCCCCTGGGGAGGCTCAAGGGCGGTGAACGGGCCGAACCGCTCCCCGAACCGCTCGAAGACGTCCACCGCACGCGGAAGCCAGTAGCGAAGATCCACGACAACGTCCTCCCGGGGCGGCACGACCGACGCACCAGGTATACGGACAGCGGCGCAACGCCCCCGCAACGCGAGCCCCGCCGGCCCGGCCGCCACCCGCCCCCGAGGCCGCGCACACCCCAGCCCGCGCTGCCCCGCGGGACCCCCACGGCCCCGGGCGCCGGAACGCCCTGCCCCCGGACCCCACTTGGCGCGGGCCTGCCCGAGTGCCGTGCGAGCCGCCCGTGCTGCACTCAGCCCGCCCAGCCCCTGCCCTCAAGGGAGAACCCCATGGTCACCAGACGCCGTGTGCTCGGCGCAGCGCTCGCCACCACCGGAACCTCACTGCTCACCGCAGCCGCTCTCACCCCGCTGCTCCAGGCCCGCAGCGCCCAGGCCGGCACCCGCACCGCGAGCGCCCCGCTGTTCGCCACCGCGCTGCCCGTACCGCCCGTCCTCACCCCGCTGTCCACCGCCGGCGGCAAGGACACCTACGCCCTCACCCTGCGCCGCGCCCGCACCGAGATACTCCCCGGCATCAGCACCGAGGTCCTCACCTACAACGGCCACTTCCCGGGCCCCACCATCAAGGCCAGATCCGGCCGCCCCGTCGTCGTCCACCACCGCAACGCCCTGGAGAACCCCGCCTCCGTCCACCTGCACGGCGCCTCCGTCCCGCCCGCCGACGACGGCGCCCCCATGGACACCTTCGCCCCCGGCACGACCCGCACCTACACCTACCCCAACCGGCAGCCGCACGCCCCGCTCTGGTACCACGACCACGCCCACCACCACGAGTCCGAACACGTCTACCGCGGCCTGTCCGGCTCCTACCTGCTCACCGACGACACCGAACAGGCACTGCCGCTGCCCGCCGGCTCCTACGACATCCCCATCGCCCTGCGCGACGCCCGCCTCGACGAACGCGGCCGCCTCGTCTACGAGATGGACGACGCCCTCGGCCGCACCACCCTCCTCGCCAACGGCAAGCCCTACCCCTACCTCCAGGTCGCCGCCCGCAAGTACCGCTTCCGGCTGCTGAACTCCTCCAACCTGCGCTTCTTCCACCTGCGCCTCGCCGACGGCGGCCCCTTCACCCAGATCGGCTCCGACGGCGGCCTGCTGCCCGCCCCCGCCACCCTCGACTCCCTGTGGCTCTCACCCGCCGAACGCGCCGACATCGTCATCGACTTCTCCCGCTACCCCGTCGGCACCCGGCTCGTCCTCGAGAACACCCTCGGCCCAGGCAGCCCCGAACAGGTCGGCCAGGTCCTGCGGTTCGACGTCGTGCGCACCGCATCCGACCCCAGCCGCGTCCCGGCCGTGCTGCGCACCCTGCCGCCGCTGCCCACCGCGACCGCCGAACGCTCCTTCGAACTGCGCATGAACGACGAGAGCGGCGCCCCGACCGCCCAGGGCCTCATCAACGGCCAGGTCTTCGACCACGACCGCATCGACACCCGCATCCGCCACGGCGCGAGCGAGATCTGGACCGTCACCAACCCCAACACCCTGGTCCCGCACAACTTCCACCTGCACCTGGTGCAGTTCAGGGTCCTCGCCCGCAACGGCCAGGCCCCCGGCCCCTCCGAGTCGGGCCTCAAGGACACCGTGCGGCTGCTGCCCGGCGAAACCGTCCGCCTGCACGCCACCTTCGACACCTACCGCGGCACCTACGTCTACCACTGCCACCTGCTCGACCACTCCGCGATGGGCATGATGGCCCAGCTGCGCATCAGCTGACGCCGGCCGCCGGCCGCCCCCGCAACCCGGCGGCGGCCACCAGCGCCACCGCGGCGAAAGCGGCGCCCGCGACGAACCCGGCCGCCGCCCCGCCGCCGTGCGACGCCACCGTCACCAGCGTCGCGAGCCCCACCGAACCCCCCACGCTCTGCACCGCGTTCAGCACCCCGGACGCCGCCCCCGCCCCGCCCGGCGCCAGCGACGACGTCGCCAGCACCGTCAACGGCAGCACCCCGCACGCCATCCCCGCCCCCAGCAGCACCAGCGCCGGCAGCACCAGCGGGTAGGGGCCCGTCGCCGACAGTGCCAGCCACCCGTTCCCGCACACCAGCAGCCCCGCACCCACCGCCAGCATCCGCCGCGCCCCCAGCCGCCGCAGCAGCCGCTCACCACCGGCCGCGGCGAGCGCCGTCGTCACCGGCAGCGGCAGCAGCGCACACGCCGCCACCAGCGCCGACCAGCCCCGCCCCGCCTGGAAGAACTGGTTGAGGAAGAAGTACGTGCCGATCACCGCGCCCGGCACCGCGAGCGTCGCCCCGTACGCCAGCAGCCGGTCCCGGTCGGCGAACAGCGACGGCGCCACCAGCGGCTGCCGGGCCCGCCGTTCGACCACCGCGAACAGCACCAGCCCCACGACCCCCGCCAGCACACTGCCCGCCACGCTCATGTCGCCCCATGGCCGCTCGGCCGCCCGCGCCAGCCCGAACACCAGCGCCGCCGCGCCCAGCGCCGACAGCAGCGCCCCCGCCGCGTCGAGGCGGCCCCTCACCCGCGGCGTCTCGGCGAGCACGAACGGCGCCGCCACCACGATCGCCACCCCCACCGGCACATCCAGATACACCACCCACCGCCACGAGCCGAGCGAGGTCAGCGCACCGGCCAGCAGCAGCCCGCCGGCTGTGCTCAGCGCCCCGGCCGCCGTGCACACCGCGATCGCCCGCGTCCGCGCGGGCCCCTGGGGGAACATGCTCAGCAGCAGCGCGAGCCCGCTGGGCGCGGCCAGCGCCGCACCCACGCCCGGCACCGCCCGCCCCGCGATCAGCATCTCGCCCGCCGAGGCCGCGCCCCGCAGCGCCGCGGCGGCCGTGAACAGCCCCACCCCGGCCATGAACACCCGCCGCCGGCCCAGCAGATCACCCAGCCGCCCGCCGAGCAGCAGCAGCCCGCCGAACGCCAGCAGATAGGCGGTCAGCACCCACGACGCGCCGACGGCCGACAGACCCAGGTCGGCCCGCATCCCCGGCAGCGCGATGTTCACGATCGGATCGTCCAGCTGGATCATCGCGTTGCAGCCGGCGATCACCGCGAGCGCGCCGGCCGCCCGCCGCTTCGTTCCCGCACCCCCGCCCGCACCGGGCCCGGACGCGGGCGTGGGCTTGAGCGCGGACATGGACCCGGACCCGGACGCGGTCGTGGGCCGGAGCCCCGCCGGGGCGGCCGGCACGGTCTGGTCGGAGAGCTGCGCGGTCAAGGTCGGCCTCCTCGAGATGCTTCCCGGCGCGGACAGCGCCCCCGGCACGCTCTCAGGGACCGCTCGAGAAACCGTCGACACCCACTCGCCCCGGCGCCCCGCCGCACGCGGCGCCACCGGCCGCCGCCCACCAGCCGGCCGGTGCCGGCTCGAGCCCCCGTCCAGATCCGCTCGGACCGCCCTGGCCGGCCGCCGGGCCCGCGCCTAGGCTCCCGACGCCCGTGTGCGCGTCGCCCGACACCTGCCGCGAGCCTCGCAATCGACCGAGTGAGGACCCCATGGCTGCCAACCCGTACCACCCGTACGGCCCCGCGAATCCGTACGCGCCCGCGCCGCCGCCCCCGCGCCCGGCCCGCCGGCCGAGCAGGACGACCGGCCCGCTGCTGGTGACCTCGACCGTCACCATGGGCCTGATGGCAGGCCTGTTCTTCACCTTCGACGTGTCGATCATGCCGGGCCTCGCCCGGACCGACGACCGCGTCTACGTCGAGGCGATGCAGAACTTCAACCAACTCATCGACAACAGCGGCCTGTTCGCGCTCGTGTTCATCGGCGCGTTCATCGCCACCACCACCGCCGCCGTCCTCGACTTCCGCCGCGGCCACCGCTCACCGGCCCTGTGGGCCGCGATCGCCGCGTCCCTCTACCTGGTGGCGCTGCTCATCACGTTCTCCGTCAACATCCCCCTGAACATGGAACTCGCGCAGCTCGGCGACCCGGCGAAGGCCACCGACTTCGCCCTCGTCGACAAGTTCAAGGGCATCTGGGAGACCACCAACATCATGCGGACCCTGCTGTGCGTCTCCGCGCTGGGCTGCCTGGCCCACTGCCTGAAACTCCACGGCCGCGCCACCGCCGGCGCCCCGGCCCCCACCGCCCCGCTGCCCCGGAACGCCGCCCTGCACGGCGGCCGCGGCCGCCGCCGGGTCCCGCCGCCCGCGCGGCAGTGCCCGCTG
>NZ_JBSGZJ010000550.1:0-4330 GCF_053610925.1 Streptomyces sp. NPDC054847
GGGGCCCCGCCGATTCCGGCGGGGCCCCTTTCCCTGTGCCTGGTGGCCTGGGACAGCGGGCCGTACGGGCGCTCGGGTCAACACCCGCACGGCGAACGCGTATCAACGTGTGAGAGGGGCCTGCTGCGGACGCCTCGCGTCTGCTTGAATGGGGTCATGGCCAGCATCCACCGGAGCATCGCGACAGGTCGCACCGACCTCGAGCCGTTCTGGCCCTCCCGGCAGCATCACGACTTCGACCGGGTGTGTTGCCGCGCGTGAGCGCGCAGGCCCTCTGAAGCCGTCATCCCGGTTCCCGGCCGGCGCGCACGACGTACGTACGTCCGTCTCCCTCCGCGCGAAAGAGCTGACCTCCCATGGCGAACACCCGTTCCTTCTCCGCCGTCGCCCGGCCCGCCCAGCGTCCCTCCGACCGGCACCGGCTGCGTGCCGTCGACCGCGACGAGGTGGTCGATGTCGCCGGTCTCCTTCCGCCGGGCGCCACGTGGCTGCCCGCCCCGCCGCACACCCTGCCCGAGCTGCCGGGACGGCCCCCGATGATCGGCTACCTGGTGCTCGTGCCGGCCGACGGGCAGCCGCACCCGACCGCAACGCCGCAGAACGGCACGGACGGCGGGCCGGTGCTGATCGACCCGGTCCGGCGCACCGCCCATGTGGACGGGCGGGCGCTGGACCTGACGTACCTCGAGTTCGAGCTGCTGGCCCATCTGGTGGCGCATCCGCAGCGGGTGCACACCCGTGACCAGCTGGTCACCACGGTGTGGGGCTACGGGCACGTGGGCGACGGCCGCACCGTCGACGTCCATGTGGCGCGGCTGCGGCGCAAGCTGGGCGCCGAACACCGCCGCACGATCCAGACCGTGCGGCGGGTCGGCTACAAGTACGCTCCCTAGTCCCCGGTGCGTGCCCGGTTCCTCGCGGCGGCTCCCAGTGCGATGTCGACGGCCAGGAACACCAGCAGGCTGATGCCGAGCATCGGCACGAACCAGCCCACTACGGCCGTCGCCGCGGCCAGCGGCAGCAGCACGGTCACCGGCAGCTTCCGCCACGCTCCGCGCGGCGCCGGCCGGCCCGCGCCCAGCGCGCGTTCCTTCGTGGGCCGGCGCAGCCACCACATGCGGTAGCCCCACACGATGAGCAGGATGAGGGCGCCCATCAGTGCGGCCAGTACGAGTTGGTTGGCCAGGCCGAAGAGCACGCCCATGTGGCCGTCGATGCCGAAGCGGGTCAGTTTGGCGAGCAACGGGTAGTCGTCGAAGCGCAGTTCGTCGATGACACGGCCGTCGGCCGGGTCGATCGCCACCGAGTCGAGGTGGACCGGGTACTGGGTGTCGGTCTCCTTGACGACATAGCCGGTGCCGTCGGCCGGCAGGGTCACGGCGACCTGGCCGTCGACGCCGGCCTCGCGGGCGGCGGCCACGGCGTCGTCGATGCCGACGTCCGCGCCCTGGTGCTGCGATCCGTGTCCGCCGGCGCCGTGGCCCTCGTGCCCGTCGCCGCCGGCCGCCCCGCCCTCGCCGATCACGGCCGAGACGGTTGGAGTGGCACCGCCCAGCCGGTCCTGCAGTGCGCCGATGTTCTCGCCCGCGTAACGGGACCAGGTGAGGCCGGTGGCCGAGAGCAGCACCAGGCCGGTCACGGCCCACAGTCCGACGGAGCCGTGCCAGGACAGCGTCCTGCGGCGCCCCTTCGCGCCCCGCTCGGGCAGGATCAGGGCCCGCTTGGCACGACGCCGGCGGCCCAGCCAGAGCAGCAGCCCGCCGAGGGCGACGACCCAGAGCCAGCTCGCGGCGAGCTCGCTGTAGTGGCGGCCGAAATCACCGAGATGCAGGTCGCGGTGGAGTTCGTCGAGCCACGTCCGGAGCGGGAGCGCGCCGGAACTGCCGTACGAGGGGAGCTCGCCCCGTATGTCGGCGGTGTACGGGTCGACGAAGACCGCGAGGGACCTGCCCTCCGCGACGCCGGGAGCGTCCATCAGCACCCTGGTCGTCGCCCCCTCCTCGTACGAGGGCCACACGGCGGTGACGGTGGCGTCGGGACGGGCCTCGCGGGCCGCGTCGAGCTGGGTGCCGAGCGGCAGGTACGGGCCCGAGACGGGAGCGGTGAGCTCGTCGCGGTAGACGAACTTCTCCGCCTGGAAGGACAGGGAGTACAGCAGGCCGCTGACAGCGGCGACGAGAAGCAGCGGGGCGATCAGCAGCCCCGCGTAGAAGTGGAGCCGGAGCACGAGCGGTCGCAGCGCGCCCCAGGTGGAGGTGGATTCGGTCCGGCCGGTGCCGGCCTGAGGTTCTGCGCCCTGGTCGGGGGCGTCAACAGACATGGCGGTCCTAAGGATTCGATGTCGACATGGGGAAGCGGCCCCCAGGTCGGACAGCGGCTCAGGGGGCCGTGGCGCGGGGGACGGCCGGCGTCGGCGGGCCGCGGCGGACGACGGTGTGCGCCAGGACGACACCGTGGTGACGGGCGCGGACGGCCGGGCGAACGACGGGACGCGGTGGTTCCGGAATCCGTACGACGCCGAGGAGCAGTCGCAGCGGGGTGAAGGCGAACGCGAACACGGCGCCCGCGAGCCGGAAGAACGCGGCCTCACCGTGGGCGAGCCAGAGCGCACAGCCGGCGGCCGCGACCAGGTGCACGGCGAGCATGCCCGCCCCGTCGGCGAGGCCCATGGCCGTCTCCGCCTGATGCCCGTGGTGGTGCCCGGCCGGCCGTCCGGTGTCCGCGAAGATCAGGTGCAGGGCGCCCTGTACGGCGAGCAGACCGGCGCCGATGGCACGGGTCCCGCGGCGGCGTCCGGCCGCGAACCAACCCGCGGCCGCGGTCACACCCAGTGCGACCAGCAGCGCGGACGGCGGGATGTCGTGCGCAGACAGGGACGAATGCCCCATGGCGGCGAGAACGACGGCCACCGCCGCGAAGAGCGCGGCCCGCAGGGCGCGCATCGGCGACCGGGTGTCCGTCATCGTCCGACATGCTGCCACCACGGCGGCGGGTCCGGGAGAGTGACCGCGGGTACGAACGTGTTCTTCCCGCAGCAGAACCGCTGTCCTCCGCGGGGCCTCCCGAGGCACAGTCGTGATCATGAGGCTTCTGATTCTGGGCGGTACGGAGTTCGCGGGGCGTGCGGTCACGGAGGCGGCGCCGGCCCGCGGATGGGACGTCACCGTCTTCCACCGAGGCAGGCATCCGGCGCCGAAGGGCGCGGCCGTACTCCTGGGCGACCGGCTCGGCGACCTCGACGCGCTCGCCCACGGCACATGGGACGCCGTCGTCGACACCTGGTCGAGCTCACCGGCGGCGGTCCGCCGCACGGCCCGACTGCTCGCCGGGCGCGTGGGGCGCTACGTCTACATCTCCAGCTGCTCGGTGTACGTCTGGCCCCAGCCGGCCGGGTACGACGAGACGGCGCCCCTGGTCGACAGCTCCCCCGACGCCGTCGACGTGCCGTACGCCGAGGCCAAGCGGGGCGGCGAACTGGCGGTCCTCGACGCCTTCGGCGACGAGGACTCGCTGCTGGTGCGCTGCGGGCTGATCCTCGGGCCGTGGGAGAACATCGGCCGGCTCCCCTGGTGGCTCGGCCGCATCGCACGCGGCGGCGACGTGCTCGCGCCCGGGCCGCGGGAGACCCCGCTCCAGTACATCGACGTCCGCGACCTCGCCGAATGGACGCTCGACGCGGCGGCCGCCGGACGTCGGGGACCGTACAACCTGACGAGCGAACCGGGCCACACGACGATGGGCGAACTCCTCGACACCTGCGTCACGGTGACGGGGTCGACGGCACGGCTGCGGTGGACGGACCCGGAGACGATCCTCGCGGCGGGCATCGAACCATGGACGGACCTGCCCGTCTGGATCCCTCCGACGCAGGAGGCGTACGGGGCGGTGCACGGCGTGGGCGTGGGCCGGGCGACGGCGGCGGGCCTGCGGTGCCGGCCGGTCGCGGACACGGTCCGCGACACGTGGACGTGGCTCGCGTCCGTGGGCGGCACGGCGCCGCATCGTGCGGACCGTCCGCGGGTGGGTCTGTCGCCGGAGCTGGAGCGGCGGGTGCTGTCGGACTGACCGCTGCGCGGCCCCCACCCCGCCCCTTCCCGAAACCGGGGCAAGCCCCGGACCCCTTGAGGGCTGACGCCCCAGCCCCTCCCGGGGAGGGGAAGGGGCTCTGTGAGGGCTGCCGCCCCCACGCCTCCCCACAGCCCGCGCGCTGCGCTGCGGCCCGGTGCCGCTGCGCGGAGCCTGCCCCCAC
Organism: Streptomyces sp. NPDC054847; assembly: GCF_053610925.1. NCBI lineage: Bacteria > Bacillati > Actinomycetota > Actinomycetes > Kitasatosporales > Streptomycetaceae > Streptomyces > Streptomyces sp. NPDC054847. The sequence continues at coordinate 4,250 of NZ_JBSGZJ010000550.1, forward strand.
CCCCCCCCTCCCCCAAGCCGGGGCAGCCCCCGGCCCCCTGGGGGGGGTCGTCCAAGACCCAAACCCGGGGCAACGGTTATT
>NZ_JBSGZJ010000551.1:0-4315 GCF_053610925.1 Streptomyces sp. NPDC054847
CCTCGACCTCCTGGAGTCCGCCGGGGACCTGCGGGACAAGCTCGCCGCCAACACCAAGCTCTTCCGCACCGAGATGGCGGCGGCCGGTTTCGAGATCCTGCCGGGCGACCACGCCATCGCGCCCGTCATGATCGGCGACGCCGCCGAAGCCGGACGCATGGCGGAGCTGCTGCTCGAGCGCGGCGTCTACGTCATCGGCTTCTCCTACCCGGTCGTCCCGATGGGGAAGGCCCGGATCCGCGTCCAGCTGTCGGCGGCGCACTCCACCGAGGACGTGACGCGGGCGGTGGCGGCCTTCGTCGACGCACGCGCGACAATGGGCGGGTGATCGACCCCCGGCGGCTGCGAATTCTGCGGGCCGTGGCGGACCACCGTACGGTGACCGCCGCGGCCTCCGCGCTCTACCTGACCCCCTCGGCCGTGTCCCAGCAGCTCAACGCGCTGGAGCAGGAGACCGGCCACGCCCTGCTGATCCGCAGCGGCAAGGGTGTGCGTCTGACGGCGGCGGGCGACATCCTGCTCACCCACACCCACGCCGTCCTGGCACAGTTGGAACGGGCGGAGGCGGAGCTCGCCGACTACGCGGGCGGCGTGGCCGGAGAGGTGAGCGTCGCCGCGTTCGCCACCGGCATCGCCGAGGTCGTGGCCCCGGCCATAGACCGGCTCTCGCAGACCCGCCCCGGCATTCGGGTACGCGTGCGGGACGCTGAGGGCGACGAGAGCCTGCCGCTGGTGCTCGACGGGGAAGCCGACCTCGCGGTCGCGGTGGAGTACCGGGGCGCCCCCGGCGCGGGCGACCGCCGGCTCGCCCGGGTGCCGCTGTACGCGGAACCGTTCGACGCCGTGCTGCGCGCGGACCATCCGCTCGCCGCGAAGGACCGTGTGGAGCTCGCCGAGTTCGCCGACAGCGACTGGATCGGGCCCTATCCGGGCAACCCGTGCCACGACATGGTGCTGTTGGCGTGCGAGCTGGCCGGGTTCGAGCCGCGTCTGCTGCATTCTTCCGACGACTTCCGCGCCGTCGTCGCTCTCGCCGGAGCGGGCGCCGGGGTCGCGCTCGTGCCGCGCTCCGCTCTGCGCGGCATGGAGCTGCGCGACACGGTCGTACGTCCTGTCGCGGGCCCGGCGGCCACCCGTCGGGTGTTCGCCGCGGTCCGCCGTGGCGCGGAGGACCATCCGCTGATCCGGCCGGTGCTCGACGCCCTGGCGCACACCGCCCAGGGTCTGTCCACGGACTGACCGACGGCGTCCGGCGCCGGACGGGGCGCACGGGCCGCGATCAGGGGGCGGCCCCACCGCGGCAGAACTACCCGGGGACCACCCGGCCCGGGGCGGGCCGGCCGGGGTGCTGGGGTCTTTTGTTCGGATCCGGCCTGATCCCCACGAGAGGCCCTAGGAGACCTCGGCCTCCATCGCCCTCTTCAGGTTCTCCAGTGTCGTACGGATGTTGCGGCGCTGGAACTCGGCGAAGGTGTGCCCCCGCGTCGCCAGCTTGTCGAAGGTGTTGGCGACGACGTCGGGCCAGGCGCGGCGGTCGTCGATCCAGGTCTCCGTCACCCGCGTCCCGCCGCCGGCGGCGCGCTCGAAGCGGTACTCCCAGGTGGCGATGCGTCCGGGCAGCACAGGCCGCCGCCTGCCGATGGCGCGTACCCGGAACGCGAACCGCTCGCCGGGATCGGCGGCCGTGACGGTGCAGCGGGTGGTCCAGCTCACCGGCCCGCGCGTGTTGCGGCCGTCGAAGACCATGCCGACGTAGGCCTGTTCGCCACCGCTGCGCACCGTCGCGCCGCGGTTCTCGGGGCTCCAGCGCCCCATCAGCCGGGGATTGCTCACATGCGCGTAGATCATCGAGGGGGCGGCGCCGATCACGACGCTGTCCGAGACGCTGAGTATGCGGACCATGCGTACGACTCCGATCATCGTGGGCGTCCGACGTTATCGCGCCGCGTCCCGTCGTCGTGCCGAGGGGCGTCCGTGTCCAAGTCGCTTCGGATTCCCGGCTGTTGGGCAACGCGGTGCAAACGCGTACGGCATGCGGCGGGGGCGGTGAAGGGTGGGGCGAGGACCGTGGCCGGCCGCGTTCTGGCACCGTGACAGTACGGCGGACTGCCGCTGGGGCGAACAGAGGACCGGGGCTCGAGCGAGAAGTCTCCGCGGGAGCACGTCGTGGCGCTTTGCGGACCGGCCCCGTGGGCAGCTTCAATACGGCCAAACCTCTCATAAGGCGCGTGATCGGAGAATCGCGATGCTTACTCATGCGGTTGACCGGGGAGTCCTGGTCGTCACGATCCGCGTCGACATCGACATCACCGCCAGGGCGGTCACTGCGGAGAACGTCGCACGTCTCGTCCGCTGCCATCTGCCGCTGCCCGTGGTCGTCGTCCTCGCGGCGCCGATGGTGGGCGCCGCCACGCTCAGCGCGGTGCTCCGCGTCCATCGCGCGTGCAGCGGTCTGCGGGTCCCCCTGTCCGTCGCCACGCCGAGCGCCGCCGCGCGTCGGGTGCTGAGGGCGAGCGCCGATCCCTCCCGCTTCCCGCTGGGTGTGTTCGCCACGGCCGACAGCGCGATCGCCGCCGCGGCCGCCGCCACCGCCCACGACGCCTCGGCATGACAGGCGGCTCCTCGGCGTGACGGCGCGACGGCGTGCGGGGCGACGGGGTCACCGCTGCACCACCCATGTGCGGTCACGGTCACCGCGTCCACGGCCGTCCCGACGATCACGGCGGGCGGCGAGGTCCGTGGCGGTCGGCGTGAGGCGACGGCCCGTCCCGGCGGGAGGGGTGGCTCGCGGCGGCGGGGGAGACCGTGATTGCGGGCGGGGGATCAGCCGCGCTTTCTTGTCATCTTGCGGCAACGCTATTGCAGTTGACGCGCTCGCGGTGGACACGGTCTTCTGTGGCCGTGTCCCCACTCCGCATCCAGCAGGTGGACGGCGATGCCATGCTCCGTGACTGGCAGCACGTCCACAACACGATCATCCCTTCGCACCTCCTGTCGCTCGACGAGGTCCGTGAGCGCTCCGGGCGCCACCGCCTGACCGTGGCGTACCTCGGCGACGTCCTCGTCGGCTGCTCGACCGTTCGTCCGCCGGCGGACGGCACGTCGACCGCCACGGTGATCTCCAGGGTGCTTCCCGCTCACCGTCGCCAGGGAATCGGCGGCCGGCTCTACGAACGGGAGTTGGCAGAGGCGCGCGCACTCGGCGCGGATGTGATCGAGACGGTCGTCCTCGCGTCGAACGAGGACGGGCTCCAATTCGCCCGGTCCCGGGGGTTCACCGAGATCGAACGGTATCTGCTGCCGGGCGACAGCGTGCCCTACGTCGACCTCCGGCTGGCCTGAGGGCCGGTACGCCGGGCGGCGCGCCGAGTACCACGCACGGTGCGACGCTGCGCACTGCCTCCGCCCCGGGACGGTGACGGGCAAAGTGCTGTCGCGTCAATGCGGTTGGCTGGGGTTGATGTGGGCATGCCAATTGAGCCGCGTGCCCCACCGCCGGCCGACCAGGAGGACGCATTGCGCAGCACATCACGTATCCGCAGGGTCTCGCTCGTTCTCGGCAGCGCCGTCGTGCTCGTCATGGCGTCTTCCGGCAGCGCTGTCGCCGCCCCGCCCACCGCCTTGCCCGCCAACGCGGACGGACTGGAGCAGACCTTCCAGCCGGCCTACGACTACGACACGGACGGGTGCTATCCCACACCCGCCATCGGACCGGACGGGACCATAGCCACCGGACTCAACACGACCGGTGCGGTCAACGGCCAGTGCCGTGACCAATGGGACCTCGACAACACCAACGGATACGCACGCCACAAATGCAACAACGGCTGGTGCGCGGTCATGTACGGCCTCTACTTCGAGAAGGACCAGGCCGTCGCCGGCAGTGGACTCGGCGGTCACCGCCATGACTGGGAGCACGTCGTGGTGTGGGTGCAGAACAACGAGGCGCGGTACGTGTCCACGTCCGCCCACGGCAACTTCGACATCCACGGCCGGGACCGCATCCGGTGGGACGGCACACACCCCAAGATCGTCTACCACAAGGACGGTATAGGCACGCACTGCTTCCGCCCGGCGAACTCCAACGACGAGCCGCCGGAGAACCACTACCACGGATGGCAGTTCCCCCGCCTTGTCGGCTGGAACGGCTACCCGGCGGGCCTGCGCGACAAGCTGAGCCAGGCTCAGTTCGGCAGCGCCGTCTTCGGCCTGAAGGACGGGAACTTCAACTACCACCTGGAGAAGGCCAAGCCGGCCGGTATCCCGTTCGACCCCCACGCCTGAGGACCCCGGGATCGGACGCCCGTTTCGCGGT
>NZ_JBSGZJ010000552.1:0-4305 GCF_053610925.1 Streptomyces sp. NPDC054847
GGCCCGTTCGGTGCCGGACGGGCGGGTCAGCCGATTTCGATGAGCAGGTCGCCCGCCTCGACCTGCTGGATCCTGCCGATCGCGAGACGGCGCACCGTGCCCGACGTCTGGGCGGTGATCGACGCCTCCATCTTCATGGCCTCGATGGTGGCGACGGTCTGGCCGGCCGACACCGAAGCTCCCTCCTCCACCTGGAGCGTGACCACTCCGGCGAACGGTGCCGCGACATGGCCCTCATTGGCCCGGTCCGCCTTCTCCGCCGCCTTGACCTCGGTGGCGACGGACTTGTCGCGTACCGACACCGGCCGCAACTGGCCGTTGAGCGTGGCCAGTACGCTGCGGTAGCCGCGCTCGTCGGCGTCGGAGACGGCCTCCAGCTCGATCAGCAGCGTGACGCCCGGCTCGAGCGTGACGGTGTGCTCGGTCTCCGTCTCCAGCCCGTACAGGAAGTCCCGCGTCGGCAGGACGGAGGTGTCGCCGTACGCCTCGCGGTGGGCGTTGAACTCCTTGGTGGGGCCGGGGAACAGCAGCCGGTTCAAGGTCGCGCGCGGTGACTGGGCCAGGCCCTCGCGGTCCTCGTCCGAGAGCTGCGGCGTCTCGGCCTTCGCCGGGCGGCCCTGGAGCGCCCGGGTGCGGAACGGCTCCGGCCAGCCGCCGGGCGGGTCGCCCAGCTCACCGCGCAGGAAGCCGATCACCGAGTCCGGTACGTCGAACTTGCCCGGGTCGGACTCGAAGTCCGACGCCGAGACCCCGGCGCCCACGAGGTGCAGCGCCAGGTCGCCGACCACCTTCGACGACGGCGTCACCTTCACCAGCCGGCCGAGCATGCGGTCGGCCGCGGCGTAGCAGTCCTCGATGAGTTCGAAGCGGTCGCCCAGACCGAGGGCGATGGCCTGCTGGCGCAGGTTGGACAGCTGCCCGCCGGGGATCTCGTGGTGGTAGATCCGGCCGGTGGGCGAGGCGAGACCGGACTCGAAGGGGGCGTACACCTTGCGGGTCGCCTCCCAGTAGGGCTCCAGGTCGCCGACGGCCTGGAGGGACAGGCCGGTCGCGCGCTCCGTGTGGTCGGTGGCGGCGACCAGCGCGGACAGCGGGGGCTGGCTGGTGGTGCCGGCCATCGAGGCGACGGCCGCGTCGACGGCGTCGACTCCCGCGTCGATGGCGGCGATCAGGGTGCCGAGCTGCCCGCCCGCGGTGTCGTGCGTGTGCAGGTGGACGGGCAGGTCGAACCGCTCGCGCAGCGCGGTGACGAGGGTGCGGGCGGCGGGCGGGCGCAGCAGCCCGGCCATGTCCTTGATGGCAAGGACATGGGCGCCCGCGTCCACGATCTGCTCGGCGAGACGCAGGTAGTAGTCCAGCGTGTACAGGGTCTCGCGGGGGTCGGAGAGGTCGGCGGTGTAGCAGAGGGCGACCTCGGCGACCGACGTGCCGGTGGCGCGCACGGCGTCGATGGCCGGACGCATCTGGGACACGTCGTTGAGGGCGTCGAAGATCCGGAAGATGTCCATCCCGGTCTTCGCGGCCTCGGCGACGAACGCCTCGGTGACCTCGGTGGGGTAGGGCGTGTAGCCGACGGTGTTGCGGCCGCGCAGCAGCATCTGGGTGCAGATGTTGGGCACGGCCTCCCGGATCTTGGCCAGCCGCTCCCACGGGTCCTCGGCGAGGAAACGCAGCGCCACGTCGTAGGTGGCTCCTCCCCAGCATTCGAGGCTCAGCAGCTGCGGTGCGCTGCGGGCTACGTGCGGTGCGACGGCCAGCAGGTCGCGGGTCCGGACCCGGGTCGCCAGCAGGGACTGATGGGCGTCGCGGAACGTCGTGTCGGTGACGGCGACGGCCGACTGGGCGCGCAGTTCGGCGGCGAACGCCTCCGGCCCGAGGGCGGCGAGGCGCTGCCGCGACCCGGCGGGCGGCTCTCCGACGGGGACGGCGGGCAGCTTGTCCGCCGGGTCGATGACGTCGGGGCGCGGACCGTACGGCTGGTTGACGGTGATCTCGGCGAGGTAGCTGAGCATGCGGCTGCCGCGGTCGGCCGAGGGGCGGGCCCGCATCAGCTCCGGGTGTTCGTCGATGAAGCTGGTGGTGATACGCCCGGCCCGGAACTCGGGGTGGTCCAGCACGGCGCCCAGGAACGGCAGGTTGGTGGCCACGCCCCGGATGCGGAACTCGGCGATGGCCCGGCGCGCGCGGCGGGCCGCGTTGGCGAAGTCGTGCCCGTGACAGGTGAGCTTGACGAGCATCGAGTCGAAGTGGGCGGAGACCTCGGCGCCGGTGTGGACCGTGCCACCGTCGAGCCGGACGCCGGGACCGCCGGGGGAGCGGTAGGCGGAGATGGTGCCGGTGTCGGGCCGGAAGCCGTTGGCCGGGTCCTCGGTGGTGATGCGGCACTGCAGGGCGGAGCCGTTGAGGACGATGTCGTCCTGGGTGAGGCGCAGTTCGGGCAGCGTCATGCCGGCGGCGATGCGCAGCTGTCCGATGACGAGGTCCCGTCCGGTGACCTGTTCGGTGACGGTGTGCTCGACCTGGATGCGCGGGTTCATCTCGATGAAGACATGGTTGCCGCGCTCGTCGACGAGGAATTCGACGGTGCCCGCGTTCACATAGCCGATGTGCCGAGCGAAGGCCACGGCGTCGGCGCAGATGCGTGCCCGCAGCTCCGGGTCGAGGTTCGGGGCGGGCGCGATCTCGACGACCTTCTGGTGGCGGCGCTGCACCGAGCAGTCCCGCTCGTAGAGGTGTACGACATTGCCCTCGGCGTCGGCGAGAATCTGCACCTCGATGTGGCGGGGGTTGACCACCGCCTGCTCCAGGAAGACCGTGGCGTCACCGAACGCGGAGCGCGCCTCGCGCATGGCCGCGTCGATCGCCTCGCGCAGCTCCCCGGGCTCCGCGACACGGCGCATACCGCGTCCGCCGCCGCCCGCGACGGCCTTCACGAAGACGGGGAAGCCGATGTCCTCGGACGCGGCGACGAGCGCGTCGACGTCCTCGGACGGTTCGGAGGACTTCAGCACCGGTACGCCCGCCTCCCGCGCGGCCGCGACCGCCCGGGACTTGTTCCCGGTCAGGTGCAGTACCGACGCCGGCGGTCCGACGAAGGCGATACCGGCCTCGGCGCACGCGGCGGCGAGGTCGGGGTTCTCCGAAAGGAAGCCGTAGCCGGGGTAGATGGCGTCGGCCCCGGCCTTCCGGGCCGCCTTGATCACCTCGTCCACCGAGAGGTAGGCCCGCACGGGGTGGCCGGGCTCACCGATCTGGTACGCCTCGTCGGCCTTGGCCCGGTGAAGGGAGTTGCGGTCCTCGTAGGGGAACACCGCCACTGTGGAGATTCCGAGCTCGAACGCTGCGCGGAACGCGCGGATCGCGATCTCGCCGCGGTTGGCGACCAATACCTTGCCGAACATCAAACTCCCCAGTCGTGTCGCGGGCCGGGCGGCCTCAGGACGGGCGATGTCGCACGGGACGCCGGTGCCGGCGTCCGGTGGTCATATGGGCGGCGGCGATGCGCCGGGAACCATGGTCCGAAGCGCTCGACACCGTATCGGAGACCTTCCCAGAGATCGCGGAGGCAGACGATGGCCTGCGTCACTGCCGGGACCGCCGCTCGTCGGTGATCTGCGCCACGCTCGTCCGGGGCGGGTCCGGTCGGCGCGGGGCCGGGCGGTGCGCCCACTCGCCACCGGGGCGCGGCGGCCGGGATCCGGGCCCCGCACGCCGCGGGCGGCCTCGCACGACGGGACCGACGGCCGCCGTTCGTGAAGAGATCAGTCCGGGGCGGGCGAATATCTGTGACCGCCGGATGAGAAATCAGCGCAACGCGCGGTGAGGGTATCTCGCGTAACAGGCGGAAAAGAATTACGTGCCGCGCGGGGTCGATCTCACCGTGCTACTGTCGTTATCAGTTGCAGTTGTGGTTCCCGAAAATCCAAGTGCCCCGGCGGCCCCTCAGGTCGTTGTGAGCGCTTTTGTGTATCCGGTCATTTCCGGACGGGGTGATCATTGCGGCGACACGGAGACCGCACGGTGTGGACTCCGGGTACTGCCCCTGAAGGAGATTTGACATGGCATCTGGCGTCGTGAAGTGGTTCAACGCGGAAAAGGGCTTCGGCTTCATCGAGCAGGACGGTGGCGGCCCCGACGTGTTCGCCCACTACTCGAACATCGCCGCCCAGGGCTTCCGTGAGCTGCTGGAAGGCCAGAAGGTGAACTTCGACATCGCGCAGGGCCAGAAGGGCCCGACCGCCGAGAACATCGTTCCGGCCTGACGCTGACGCGTGATCGAGCCGGGGCCCGCACCTTGGGGTGCGG
>NZ_JBSGZJ010000553.1:0-4284 GCF_053610925.1 Streptomyces sp. NPDC054847
GCCGTGGACTCCGTGGCCCTGCTGGATCCCAAGGGGGCCCCGCACGACATCGTCCAGGCCATCGGGCGCGCTTTGCGGCAGAAGCCGGGAGAGGGCAAGCTCGCGTCTTTGATCGTGCCGGTTTTTCTTCAGCCCGGGGAAAAGCCGGAGGATATGTTCACGTCGGGGTCGTATCGGCCTTTGGTGAAGGTATTGGAAGGTCTGCGTGCTCATGATGAAGAGGCGATCGAGTTGCTGGCGATTCCGCAGGAGCCGCAGAAGGACGTGGCGCAGTCGTCCGTGAGCATCGGCCCGCCGCCCGAGGAAGGCGAGGAAGAATCCCGTCTGTTGCTCCGTTTTGCCGCCCCTCGTGATCCGGTGATGGTCGCGGACTGGGTTTCCTTCAACGTGATCGACACCGAACGCCAGGACTGGGCGCGCGGCTGGGCGGCGCTCAAGAAGTTCACCGAGCGTGAGCATCATGCCCGAGTGCCATATGGGCACAAAGAGGGTGCGACACCGCTTGGGCAGTGGGTCGCAGAACAGCGAAGGGCCTACGGAGCCGGGCAGATGACCGGCCAGCGCGCGGCGCGGCTGGAGAAGCTGGGCATGGTCTGGAACCTCGCGGACGAACGCTTCCAGGAGAATCTGGAAGCCGCCAAGGCGTACTACGACCAGCATTGGACCCTGTGCGCACCCCGGTCCGCAACGATGCTCGACCGGCCGGTCGGGCAGTGGCTGTCCAACCTCCGGCGGGCCGGTGCGCTGGATGGGCACCCCGAGTGGAAGACCGCGCTGGAGGCCGTGGACGAGGACTGGAACCCGCAGTGGCCGGCGGACTGGCAACGCCACTACGCCGCCCTGCGCGAGCTCGTACGCGACGAAGAGGGCCCGGCCGACGTCCTGCCCGGCGTCACCGTGCACGGCATGGACGTCGGGAAATGGCTGGCCAAGCAGCGCACCCTCTCCGTCTGGCAGGCATTGACGGACGGGCAGCGCGAGCGCCTCAAGCAGCTCGGCATCATCCCGTTGGCCCCCGAGCCGGAAGAAGCGCCCGCGAAGCCCTCTACAACGCCTGTAAGCGCCTTCGAGCGGGGGGTTGCGGCCCTGGCGCAGTACAAGGCCCGCGAGGGCTCTGTGCGGGTCCCCAGGGCTCACGTAGAACGATTGGACGGTGGCACCGAAGTCAAGCTCGGGGTGTTCCTCAGCAACAGCAAGAGCCGCCGCGCCAAGCTGAGTACCGACAAGCTCCAAGCCCTGGCCAACCTCGGACTCGAATGGGCGCAGAGGTGACGTCGCGTGCGGGATAGGCCGCACGGGGGAACGAGGGGCCCGACTACGGTCTATGTGCCCGTCCCGGGCCCGTGGAGGAGCAGCTCCCGTGCCGCTCCAGACCGCCCGCCCTGAACTCCCAGGCGGCCGCAGAGGGTGCTGCCTGGTCAATCCCGGAGTTCTAGTGCTGCTGGGAGCCGGCTTCCCCGGATGCGCCAACGCCCTTGTGGGGGTCGTCCCTCCTCGGCCCCTCACGCGGCTCCCAACTTGGCCGGGGCCAGCCGTAGCGCGATCCGCACGGCCGTCGCCGACCTCATCCTCGACCACACCGCCATCGAGGACGTCCCGGTGCCGGATCTGCCGGTCACCCTCGACATGCCAGGCAAGGTCGCCGACTTCCTCCACACCGCCGAGCTGAAGCCCGCCGAGCAGGCCGCGCTCGACGAGGGGACCGTGCGGCGCGGCCAGGGTTACACCCTGCGTGTCATCGCCGTCCCTGCCATGCACTGCGGGCTCCTCGCCCGCTGCCGGCTCCTTGACGGAGGTCAGGGCGTCCCGGCGGTTCCGGCACAGCGCAAGACCCGCCGCGAGTAGGAGAACCGGGTCAGCGCAGACGCACCCCCGGACCATGATCGTGCTCACCGATAACCGTTGTACCGATGTTCCTCGAGGCCGGAGAGCCCCCCGCCGTCCCTCCAGCGTTCTGGAGCGTGGGTGATGCCCGGCCACGGCCCGACCTGTCCCGCCTGGACAAGCTGCGCATCGTCGAGGAGTACCAGGCACATCAGCTCGTGCATGGCGCCATTTCCTGACGCGCCACAGCACTTCAATCGCGCGCTCGTGGCTGTCGGTGGGTGAAGCTGGATCAGATGGAGCAAAATCAGCGGTCCGCGTCTTGGCCGTCGATCCTCTTGTCGCCGTGGTCCATGGGGATCGGGGCCCTCGGCGTCTCCACATCGGCGATCCTGATCGGCCTCTCCGGCGCGTCGCCGGGAACAGCGTCGTTCTACCGGTGTGCCCTGGCCGCGCTGCTGCTCATGCCCTTGGTGATCTTCGAATGGCGTCGCGAGGGTCCGCCGACAAACCGTCAACGACTGTACGCATCGGCGGCCGGCCTGCTGTTCGCGGGTGACGCGCTGTGGTGGACCCAAGCCATCGGCGAGGTGGGTGCGGGCCTGTCGACCGTGCTGGTCAATGCCCAGGTGGTGATCGTCCCGCTGCTCGCGCTGATGGTGGACCGGGAGCCGATCAGTCGGCGTTTTCTGGCGCTCCTTCCCGTCATGGTCTTCGGTATCGTGCTCACCGGGGGCGTCCTCGAACGGAAAGCCGCTGGTACCGACCCGGTCGCAGGGACAATCCATGCTCTCCTGGCGGCCGCGTGCTACTCGGGCTTCCTGTTCCTGCTGCGGCGGGGTGGAAGCCAGGGTCGCATCGTGCAGTCGTACCAATACGTGGTGGCGAGTGCGGCTGCGGTTTCACTTGGCGCGGGTTACCTCTGGGAGGGCATGACCTTGACGCCGGGCTGGGCGCAGTTCGGCTGGCTGCTTCTGGTTGCCTTCGGTGGCCAGGTCGCAGGGTGGTTGCTCGTCGCTCTCGCTTCGCCACACATGGCCAGTGAAGTAGGAGCGGCCCTGCTCCTGTTGACGCCGGTCGGTGCGCTGGCTCTCGGTGCACTGGTACTCGATGAACACCCTTCGCCGCTTCAGCTCAGTGGCTGTGCACTGATCCTGGCCGGCGCGTACCTCATCTCGCACGGGGCCAAGCGCGACGAAAGCGATCGCTCAGGTGTTGCGCGACGTTCTCTTTGAAACAGGCATCCGTCGGTCTCGTCGGGCACGCGCGGCGATGTAGGGAACGGCTCGGCCTGTGCCGGCCAGTTTTGTGATCTTGTCGTCGTCGCGTTAGTTCCTGATAGCAGGCTTGGACGAGCAGCGCGTTGATGTTGAGAATGGGCAGCACCATCGGGTGGATTGCACGGCTTGAGCTGGGAAGCGGTCGAGGTGCTGCAGGGGTGGGGTCGAGCTACATCCGGCAACTCTGGCCCTTGAGGCTGACATCCACTCAGGAATTCTGTGTCCAGTGTGACGACATGCTCCGCATGCAACTCGTAACTGCTCGTCAGGCCCATGACGCTGAAGCGGAAGCGGAAGACCTCGAAGCGTGGAGCCAGTACTCGCTGCAGGGGCCTGGGGCCTGGGGCCTGGGGCAGACGTGTCTCCGGCAGCCGTCGCACGCAAGGGGCGGGGCAGCGTGACGCAACCGCCACGTCCAGAGGAATTTGTGTGCCGCTTCAATCACCTTTCTGTCGTATCAGACGGAGAGCTGGCATATCGGTCGAGAAGTCACGGCTCGTTCCTGTTCCTGAGGCGACCGGTTCGGTGAGGGCTCTTGCTGACGAACTGGCGCTAAACGTACTGCCGATGAAACCCCCGTCCCCGGTCATGGCCCCTTTCGGTCAATTGCCCCCCGTCGCCGATGTCCGAGGTGACGGGCATCGATGTGATGTTCTCCCGACGCCTGAGCAACGCTGCAGGTTCCGTAGTCGAGAAGAAGGAGACTCCGATGCGTCGATCAGCAGCCACGATCGCCTGCATGGCGGGGACAGCCGTCGGCCTCGTCACTCTGACCGCCGGCCCTGCCGCGGCGAGTGAGCCCCACAGCCTGTACTCGCCGTCCGCAGTCGTGCTGACGGTTGGTCAGGGCGAGAGCGCGGCGGCAGCGACCGTCGAGCGGGCCGTCACCCTCACCTGCAAGCCGACCGCCGGCGGAACCCACCCGGACGCAAGGGCCGCATGCGCGGACCTGGAACGCGCCCACGGTCAGCCTGCGCTCACGCTGAACGACGGCTCGGGGCGCGTCTGTCCGAAGATCTACGCTCCCGTGACCGTCACAGCTGACGGCGTGTGGGAGGGTCGCCGAGTCTCGTACGAGCAGACGTTCGCCAACAGCTGTGTGGCGCAGTCCCGAGCCAGCCACCTGTTCGACTTCTGACCCAGGCGGCGACAGCACTTCAACAGACGAGGACGGTGGTCC
>NZ_JBSGZJ010000554.1:0-4264 GCF_053610925.1 Streptomyces sp. NPDC054847
GCGCACCCCTGGTCGCCCGGCCCGCCCCGAGTTGCTCCCGGCCGGGCTTCCTCCAAGTTCCGCCTCTAGGACAGCCGGCGGGCCCCCGCGGACGGGACGGCGGTGAAGACGCGCGGCTGCTCCAGCGAGGCCGCCGCGAAGGCCTCTTCGACGGACTTCGCCACCAGCGGCGAGGCGGACGTCTCCGTCAGGACGATCGCCGACCCGCCGAAACCGCCGCCCGTCATCCGGGCCCCCAGCGCGCCGGCCGCCAGCGCCGTGTCGACGACCAGGTCCAACTCCAGGCAGGAGACCCGGAAGTCGTCACGCAGCGAGGCGTGCCCCTCGGTCAGCACCGGGCCGATGGCCCTGACCTCGCCGGCCTCCAGGTGGGAGATCACCCGCTCCACCCGGTGGTTCTCGGTGACGATGTGCCGGACCAGCGCGCGCACTTCCGGGTCGTCGAGCCGGCCGAGGGCCTCGTCCAGCGCGTCGTACGGGACGTCCCGCAGGGCGTTCACCCCCAGCGCCGCCGCTCCCGCCTCGCAGCCGGCGCGCCGCTTGCCGTACTCACCATCGCTGTGGGCGTGCTTCACCCGGGTGTCCACGACGAGGAGTTCGAGCCCGTGGGCGGCCAGGTCGAAGGGGATCTGCCGCTGGGAGAGGTCCCTGGTGTCCAGGTACAGGGCATGGCCCTCGGTGCAGCAGGCGGAGGCGGTCTGGTCCATGATGCCCGTCGGGGCGCCGACGTAGACGTTCTCCGCGCGCTGGCACAGGCGGGCCGTGCGCGGGCGTTCCAGGCCCAGTTCGTACAGGTCGTTCAGGGCGAGGGCGGTGACGACCTCGATCGCCGCGGACGAGGAGAGCCCGGCGCCGGTGGGCACGGTCGACTCGAAGTGGATGTCGGCGCCGCCGACCCGGTGGCCGGCGTCGCGCAGCGCCCAGACGACGCCCGCCGGGTAGTCGGTCCAGCCGCCGGGGCCGCCGGGGGCGAGGTCGTCGACGCGCAGTTCGACCGGGCCGCCGTCCATGTCCGTGGAGGTCAGCCGCAGTACGCCGTCGTCGCGGCGCGACACGGTCGCCACCGTGGTGTGCGGAAGCGCGAAGGGCATCACGAAACCGTCGTTGTAATCGGTGTGTTCACCGATGAGGTTCACCCTGCCGGGTGCCGCCCACACACCCTCGCCCGTGGAACTCATGACCCGTTCTCCCTCCCGCGGGCGAATGCCCAGGCGTCGGACACGATGCCGGCCAGATCGGCACGGCTCGGCTTCCAGCCCAGGCGTTCCTGGGCCCTGGCGGCGGAGGCGACCAGGACGGCGGGGTCGCCGCCCCGTCGCTCCGCGACCACCTCGGGCACCGGGTGACCGGTGACCTCCCGTACGGTCTCGATGACCTCGCGCACCGAGAAACCGTTGCCGTTGCCGAGGTTGCAGATCAGATGTTCGCCGACGGTGGCGGCGTCGAGCGCGAGGAGATGGGCCTCCGCCAGGTCCGCGACGTGGATGTAGTCGCGGACGCAGGTGCCGTCCGGGGTCGGGTAGTCGTCGCCGTACACGGAGATCGACTCGCGCCGGCCGAGGGCGACCTGGAGCACCAGCGGGATCAGGTGCGACTCGGGGTCGTGGCGTTCGCCGTACGCGCCGTAGGCCCCGGCGACGTTGAAGTACCGCAGTGAGACGGCAGCGAGACCGTGGGCCGCCGCCTCACCGGTGATCATGTGGTCGACCGCGAGCTTGGTGGCGCCGTAGGGGCTGGTGGGCGCGGTCGGGTCGGACTCGGTGATGGGGGTGGAGACCGGCTCGCCGTAGGTGGCGGCGGTGGAGGAGAAGACCAGTGTGCGCACGCCCGCCGAGCGCATGGCCGCGAGCAGTTCCATCGTGCCACCGACGTTGTTCGCCCAGTACTTCTCCGGCCGGGCGACGGACTCGCCGACCTGGGAGAAGGCCGCGAAGTGCAGCACTCCGTCGTACGAGGCGTCCAGGTGGCGGGCGGCGTCCTGGATGCGGCCCTCGATGAACCCGGCGCCCGCGGGCACCCCTTCGCGGAATCCGGTGGAGAGGTCGTCGAGCACGGTCACCTGGTGACCGGCCTCCAGAAGGTGCTGTGCCACGACACTGCCGACGTATCCCGCACCACCTGTGACCAGGTACTTCTTGCTCACTAGCTCGCTACCTCTCGCAATCGCGTCGCCGCGGCCTCCGGCGGCACATCGTTGATGAACACGCTCATACCGGATTCGGAACCGGCGAGGAACTTCAGCTTGCCGGAAGTGCGGCGGATGGTGAAAAGCTCGAGATGGAGACCGAAGGCGTCCCTTCCCTCGCCTTCGAACGGCGCCTGGTGCCAGGCGGCGATGTACGGCGTGGGCGGTTCGCCGGGCCCGAAGATCCGGTCGAAGCGTCTCAAGAGTTCCAGATAGATCTGTGGGAACTCCGTGCGGGCCGCGTCGTCCAGTGCCCGGAGGTCCGGCACCCGCCGCTTCGGGTGGAGGTGCACCTCGTACGGCCAGTGCGCCGCGTACGGCACGAAGGCGATCCAGTGCTCGCCCTCCAGCACCACCCGCACCCCCTCCTCGCGCTCGCGCCGGACGAGGTCGTCGAAGAGGTTGCGGCCGGTCGCGGCCCGGTGGGCGGCCAGCGAGCGGAGCATCAGCTCGGTGCGCGGGGTCACGAAGGGGTAGCCGTAGATCTGCCCGTGCGGGTGTCCGAGCGTGACGCCGATCTCGGCTCCGCGGTTCTCGAAGCAGAAGACCTGCTTGACCTGGGGCAGTTCGGCGAGCTCCGCCGTGCGGTCCGTCCACGCCTCGAGGACGAGCGCCGCCTGCTCCTCGGTGAGATCGGCGAAGGACGCGTCGTGGTCGGAGGTGAAGCAGACGACCTCGCAGCGGCCCGAGTCGCCGGCCAGCGAAGGGAAGCGGTTCTCGAAGACGGCGACGTCGTAGTCGGCTGCCGGGATCTCGCTGAGGCGGCCGTCGCGCGAGGGGCACAGCGGGCACTCGTCGGCGGGCGGGTGGTAGGTGCGGCCCTGACGGTGGGAGGCGATGGCGACCCGGTCCCCGAGCAGCACGTCGTGCCGGATCTCGGCCGTGGTGGAGACGGCGTCGAGAGGCCGGAGGTCGACGGCGTCGCGGACGGCGTCGTCGCGCGCGTCGTAGTAGAGCAGCTCACGACCGTCGGCGAGCCGGGTCGACGTCTTCTTCACACGGAGCTCCCTCACCACTCCTATCCAACATAACCGAACACAAGAAATCACAACTCAACAGCGCGGTCAATGGGTGACCGCAGGCCGGCCCTGCCCGGGCAGCCCGCAGCAGCAAACAAAAGACATCAAGAGATGCGCTCGGCCAGGGGCGTGTCCCCGCAGACCGGCCTGACGGCCCGCCGGGCCCTAGTAGGCCGCGCCGGGACCGGACGGAGTCCCGTACGCCGCGCGGTCCAGCAGACCCGTACGGGCGGCGAGCGCCGCCGCCTCCAGCCGGGAGCCCACGCCCAGCTTCATCAGCACCCGCTGCACATGGGTGCGGGCCGTGCTCGGCGCGATCCCCATGCCGACGGCGATCAGCCTGGTGTCCTCGCCCTCCGCGACCCGCACCAGCACCTCCACCTCGCGCGGCGTCAGCAGTTGCAGCAGCCGCTGGCCCTCGTCGTCCGGCTGGGCGACCGGGTTGAGCAGCTCGGCGAACGCGCCCTGGAGCAGCAGCGGCGCCACCACCGCCTCTCCCGACCGCGCTTTCACCAGCGCCCGCTCCACGCCCTCGATGCGCTCGTCGTGGCGCACGTATCCGGATGCCCCGGCGGCGAACGCCGCCGCTATACCGCGCGGGCTGGGGACCGGTCCGAGGACCACGACGGCCACCTGCGGCCGTTCCCGTTTGATGCGGACGACCGGGTCGAAGGCGCCGGGCTCCGCGGGCGTCGCCGTGCCCAGCAGGCACACCTCCGGGGCCCTGGCTATCACCAGCTCGGCTGCTCCGGCCGCGGGCGCCGCCGCCGCGAGCACCCGGTGCCCGCGCAGTTTCAGCGCGGAGGCGAGCGCCTCCGCGAGCAGCCTGTGGTCGTCGACCACCATGAGCCGAACGCCCATCGAGCAACCCCCGTCCCGCTGGAGTCGGCCCCCCGGCCGTCCACGGCTACCCCGTCAGTCCCGGCAAGGTACACGCTTGTTCGACATTGCGCGCCCCTAACTCGGCAGAAGCCCCCCGGAATGCCGAATTCTTCACCAAACAGGGCCACTTGAGAGCAGGCGTCAGGAAGAGGGTCGCGGTACGACCGCGGCCCGGCCC
>NZ_JBSGZJ010000555.1:0-4252 GCF_053610925.1 Streptomyces sp. NPDC054847
GGCGCACGGTTCGGCCCGTGCGCCCGTATCGACTACGACGCCCCGTGGGGGCTTCTTGGTTGCTTCTTTACCTGGCGGTTTCTGTCCGCGGGTTGTCCTGACGGGCAGGAATCGCGTTTTTCGGCAGGGCTACTGGGCGCTCTGTCCGAGGGCCTCGGCCTGGAGGGCGGCGAGGTCGGCGCAGCCTCCGGTGGCGAGGTCGAGGAGTGCGTTGAGCTCCTTGCGGTCGAAGGGCTCGGCCTCGGCGGTGCCCTGGACCTCGACGAAGCGGCCGTCGCCGGTGCAGACCACGTTCATGTCGGTCTCGGCGCGGACGTCCTCCTCGTAGCAGAGGTCGAGGAGGGGGGTGCCGTCGACGATGCCGACGCTGACGGCGGCGACGGTGCCGGTGAGGGGCTTGCGGCCGGGCTTGACGATCTTTTTGGTCTGGGCCCAGGCGATGGCGTCGGCGAGGGCGACGTAGGCGCCGGTGATGGCGGCGGTGCGGGTGCCGCCGTCGGCCTGGAGGACGTCGCAGTCGAGGACGACGGTGTTCTCGCCGAGTGCTTTGTAGTCGATGACGGCGCGCAGGGAGCGGCCGATGAGGCGGCTGATCTCGTGGGTGCGGCCGCCGATCTTGCCGCGTACGGATTCGCGGTCGCCGCGGGTGTTGGTGGAGCGGGGGAGCATGGAGTATTCGGAGGTGACCCAGCCTTCGCCGCTGCCCTTGCGCCAGCGGGGGACGCCTTCGGTGAAGGAGGCGGTGCAGAAGACCTTGGTGTCTCCGAAGGAGATGAGGACGGAGCCCTCGGCGTGCTTGCTCCATCCGCGTTCGATGGTGACGGGGCGGAGCTGTTCGGGGGTGCGGCCGTCGATGCGAGACATGGGCCGAGCCTATCGGCAGATGGGTGAGGGGCCTGTTCCGCTCGGTCGGAATCAGGCCCCTCGTGCGTCGGTGTCCGCTCAGGTCACATCATGTCTTCGATGTCGGCGGCGATCGGGTCGGCGTCGGTGCCGATGACGACCTGGACGGCGGTGCCCATCTTGACGACGCCGTGGGCGCCGGCGGCCTTGAGGGCGGCTTCGTCGACAAGGCTGGGGTCCGCGACCTCGGTACGGAGGCGGGTGATGCAGCCTTCGATCTCCTCGATGTTGTCGATTCCGCCGAGCCCGGCGACGATCTTCTCAGCCTTGCTGGCCATGTCTTTCTCCCTGCGTTCGGAGCGTTGAGCGTCCGGCCCACCGCCTCGGCCCACCGTAGGTCCGGGTTGTCACGGTAACGCACGGTTGGCCTATCTTCACGGGCGAGTAACCGTCTTGTATCGAAAGATGACGATCACCGGTGCCCTGTCTCGCGACCGGGCCCCAGGACCGTATCGCGACTGGTCTACACCAGTCTGCAACAGCTGCCAAACCAGGCCTGTTCCGGGAGGAAGCCGATGAGCACCGAGAGCGCGGCGGCGCCGCGGCGGAAATGGTGGAACGGACTCTTCCAAGGACTTCAGAAGGTCGGCCGCAGCCTGCAGCTCCCGGTCGCCGTGCTGCCCGCGGCGGGTCTGCTGGTCAGCCTCGGCAACCTGTTCGACGCCTCGTTGGACGGCCCGTTCTGGGATCGGACCGCGGAGGTCCTGATCAAGGGCGGGGGCGGCATCCTCGACGGCAGCCTGGGCCTGCCCCTGCTGTTCTGCATCGGCGTCGCGATCGGCTTCGCGAAGAAGGCCGACGGTTCGACCGCCCTCGCAGCGGTGGCGGGCTTCCTCGTGTACTACAACGTCCTGCGGGCCTTCCCGGTCGACGGCACGGTGACGGAGGCGATGCCGGACGGCACCCCGCAGAATCCGGGGGTGCTCGGCGGCATCCTGATCGGTCTGCTGACGGCCGTGATCTGGCAGCGGTACCACCGCACCCGGCTGGTGGACTGGCTGGGCTTCTTCAACGGGCGCCGGCTCGTCCCGATCATCATGGCGTTCGTCTGCTGCGTGCTGGGGGTGCTGTTCGGTCTGCTGTGGGACCCGGTGGGCGACGCGCTGACGGCCTTCTCGAAGCGGCTGATCGACCTCGGGGCCTGGGGCGCGGGGATCTTCGGCGTCGCGAACCGGCTGCTGATCCCGGTCGGTATGCACCAGTTCCTGAACACGTTCTTCTGGTTCCAGGCGGGTGAGTACCAGGGCGAGGACGGCACGGTGGTGCAGGGCGACCTGACCCGCTTCTTCGCGGGGGACCCCGACGCGGGTCTTTTCATGTCGGGCTTCTTCCCGATCATGATGTTCGGCCTCCCGGCGGCCGCCCTCGCGATCACCCACTGCGCCCGGCCGGAGCACCGCAAGCGGGTGGGCGGCCTGATGTTCTCGGTCGGCCTGACGTCGTTCGTGACGGGCGTGACGGAGCCGATCGAGTTCTCGTTCATGTTCGTGGCGCCGCTGCTGTACGGGCTGCATGCGCTGCTGACCGGGGCGTCGATGGCGATCACGTGGGCGCTGGGGGTGCACGCGGGCTTCAGCTTCTCCGCGGGTCTGATCGACTACGTCGTCAACTGGCACCTGGATACGAAGCCGTGGCTGATCCTGCCGATCGGCGCGGGGTTCGCGGTGGTCTACTACGTGGTCTTCCGGCTGGCGATCACTTTGTTCAACATCCCTACACCTGGGCGCGAGCCGGAGGAGATCCAGGAGGAGATGGACCGGGAGGCGACCAAGTAGAGGCCGCCGACCAGGCAGGGAAGGCCTCCGGGAGCCCGGCTCCCGGAGGCCTTTTGCACGCATTGACCGGATCGTTATCGGGTCCGGAAAATTCGCAGGTTCCTTATCTAACCCTCACCGTGCTACAACAGGTCTACACCACTCAATGGTGTAGACCATGCGGTCCAGACCACAGGCCGCATTCCCCTTTTTGAGACGCCGCCCTCCCCGTAGTCCTGTCCTCCGGCGGCGCCTTGCCCACTGGAGGAAGTTGATGTCCACGGCCAGCGCCGCCCCAGAGGCGGACAAGAAGAAGACGGGCGCAGGCGTGATGGCTGTCATGCAGCGCATCGGCCGCAGCCTGATGCTGCCCGTCGCCGTGCTGCCCGCCGCCGCGCTCCTGGTGCGCTTCGGCCAGGCGGACATGCTCGGCAAGGAGTCGTTCCCCGAGTTCATCACCAAGATCGCCGGTTACATGGCGGCCGGTGGTGGCGCTCTGCTCGACAACATGCCGCTGCTGTTCGCCGTCGGCATCGCCATCGGCTTCGCGAAGAAGTCCGACGGTTCGACCGCGCTCGCTGCCGTGACCGGCTACCTGGTCTTCAAGAGCGTGCTGGCCCAGTTCACGGACAGCAACCTGCCGAAGGTCGCCGCCGTCGCCGACGGCAAGATCGTCATGAACGAGGCCCCGGTCAACGCCGGTGTGCTCGGCGGTGTGGTCATGGGCATCGTCGTCGCCCTGCTGTACCAGCGCTTCTACCGCACCAAGCTGCCCGACTGGGCGGGCTTCTTCGGCGGCCGGCGCCTGGTCCCGATCCTCTCCGCCTTCGCGGGTCTGGTCATCGGCATCGTCTTCGGCCTGATCTGGCCGTGGCTCGGCGCCGGTCTGCACAACCTCGGTGAGTGGCTGGTCGGCTCCGGCGCGGTCGGCGCGGGCATCTTCGGTGTCGCCAACCGGGCCCTGATCCCCGTCGGCATGCACCACCTGCTGAACTCGTTCCCGTGGCTCCAGGCCGGCTCCTACGAGGGCAAGAGCGGCGACATCGCCCGCTTCCTCGCCGGCGACCCGACGGCCGGACAGTTCATGACCGGCTTCTTCCCGATCATGATGTTCGCCCTCCCGGCGGCCTGCCTCGCGATCGTGCACTGCGCCCGCCCCGAGCGCCGCAAGGTCGTCGGCGGCATGATGTTCTCCCTCGCGCTGACCTCGTTCGTCACCGGTGTGACCGAGCCGATCGAGTTCACCTTCATGTTCATCGCGCCGGTGCTGTACGCGATCCACGCCGTGCTGACGGGTGTCTCCATGGCGCTGACCTGGGCGCTCGGGATGAAGGACGGCTTCGGCTTCTCCGCCGGCGCGATCGACTTCCTGCTCAACCTCGGTATCGCGTCCAACCCGTGGGGCCTGGCCCTGGTCGGCCTCTGCTTCGCGGCGGTCTACTACGTGGTGTTCCGCTTCGCGATCACCAAGTTCAACCTCCCCACGCCGGGCCGCGAGTCCGACGAGGAGCTCGCCGAGCTGCAGAAGGCCGAGGCGAAGTAGTCCTCGCGTCACCAAGGCCAAGGCCCCTGTCCTCCGTCGGGAGGGCAGGGGC
>NZ_JBSGZJ010000556.1:0-4185 GCF_053610925.1 Streptomyces sp. NPDC054847
GTGCTCATGCCCGCGGCGGCCCGGGAACCATCCCACACGATCTCCGGAAGGCCGAGTTCATGGCATCCCCCGAAGCGGCAGCGTCCGCGGCGACCGGCGAACCGCCGTCACCCACGCCGACGGTGCTGGAGGCCCGCGGCGTCAGCAAACGCTTCCCGGGCGTGGTTGCCCTCGACGACGTCTCGTTCACCCTGCGTGCGGGAGAGACCCACGCGCTCGTCGGCGAGAACGGGGCGGGCAAGTCCACGCTGATCAAGGTACTGACCGGCGTCCACCGCCCCGACGGCGGCGAGTTGCTGCTGTCAGGCCAGCAGGTGCACTTCGCCCGGCCCTTCGAGGCGCAGCAGGCCGGCATCTCCACGATCTACCAAGAGGTGAACCTCGTCCCCTTGATGAGCGTGGCCCGCAACATCTTCCTCGGGCGCGAACCGAGGACCCGGCTGGGACTCATCGACTTCGGGCGGATGCACAGCGAGGCCGCCACCCTGCTGGAAGGCTTCCGCGTCACCGTGGACCCCCGCCGGCCCCTGCACACGCTGGGCGTCGGCACCCAGCAGATGGTCGCGCTCGCCCGCGCCGTGTCGGTCAGCGCCCAAGTGGTGATCATGGACGAGCCCACCTCGTCCCTGGAGCCGCGCGAGGTCGAGACCCTGTTCCGGGTCATCGGCGATCTGCGCCGGCAGAACATCGCCGTCCTCTACGTGAGCCACCGCATGGACGAGCTGTACCGCGTCTGCGACCGCGTCACCGTGCTCCGCGACGGCCGGCACATCCACACCGGCGACCTGGCGGATCTCGAGCGGGTGCAGCTGGTGTCCATGATGCTCGGCCGGGAGATCACCGAGGTCCGTCGGCACGGTGTGACCAGCTTCGGCGACGAGGACCACGACATCGCGCGCAAGCCGGTCCTCACCGCGAACGGACTGACCAGCAGGCATCGGCTCGACGACATATCGCTGGATCTGCACCCCGGCGAAGTGCTCGGTCTCGGCGGCCTGTTGGGATCGGGACGCAGCGAGACGGCCAAGGCGCTCGCCGGCGCGCTGGCCCTGGACAAGGGAACGATCAGCGTGGCCGGCCGGGTGCTCCGCCGGATCTCCTCCGCGAGCGCCATCCGCGCCGGGATCAGCCTGCTGCCCGAGGACCGGAAGGCCGAGGGCATCGTGCCGGGCCTCTCCGTACGCGAGAACATCGTGCTCGCCGCCCTGCCCCGGCTCTCCCGCGGCGGCACCGTCTCCCGCAAGCGGCAGGACCGCATCGTCGACATCTTCATGAAGCGTCTGCGCATCAAGGCGTCGAGCCCGGAGCAGAAGGTCGGCGAACTGTCGGGCGGCAACCAGCAGAAGGTGCTGCTCGCCCGCTGGCTGTGCCTGGAACCCAAGGTGCTGCTGCTCGACGAGCCCACCCGCGGCATCGACGTCGGCGCCAAGGCCGAGGTGCAGGCGCTCATCGACGAGCTCGCGCAGGAAGGGCTCGCGGTGCTGCTGATCTCCTCCGACATCGAGGAACTCATCGAAGGGTCCGACCGGATCGTGGTGCTGCGGGGCGGCGCGACGGCAGGCGAGCTGACGGGCGACCAGGTCAGCGAGGCCGCGCTGCTCGCGGTGCTCGCCGACCACGCGCCGGCGCCGGTCCCGCCGGGGGCGGAGACCGGCACCGATGCCGATGCCGATGCCTATGCGGGGGCGGGGGCGGGTGCGGACGGCGAGGCCGGGACCGCCGACCCGCTGGACCCGGCCCCGGACGCAGGCCCCGGCGCGACCGCGGGCCGAGCCGCACTTCCTGACTCCGCCCCGGCCCCGCTGCCGGACCCGGCTCCGAACCGGGGCGCCGGCCCTGACGCGGCCGCGACCCCCACCCCGGCCGCGGCCCCGGCCCCGGACCAGGCCCGGGCACCGGACCCGGCCCAGGCCCCGGACTCCGCCCCGGCCACGCTCCCGGACCGAGAGGCGGCCCCTGCCCCGGACACCGGCTCCGACGCGGCACCGGGCCGAGCCGCACTTCCGGACCCGGCCCAGGCACCGGACCCGGCCCAGGCCCCGGTTCCCGGCCGGGCCGCAGCCGATGTCCCCGCCGATCTCGCGGCCGACGTCCCGGCCGCCGACGTCCCGGCCGTCAAGGAGGACCTCCGATGACCACCCACGCCCCCGCAGCGCCGGGGCGGAGCCTGCCACGGCTGCCCGGACCCGCGTGGTTCCAGGAGTACGGCGTGTACGCCGCGGTGGCCGCGCTCCTCCTCTTCAACGCCTTCTTCACCGAGCATTTCCTCACCGCCGACAACCTCCGCACCCAGCTGATCCAGGTCGCCCCCGTCGTCATCGTGGCCCTGGGCATGGCCCTGGTGATCGGCACCGAGGGCGTCGACCTGTCGGTGGGTTCCGCCATGGCACTGGCGGCAGCCGTCCTGCCGCTCTACCTCGGCTACGGCCTCGTTCCCGCCCTGCTGATCGCGCTCCTGGCCGGAGCGGTGGTCGGCGCGGTGAACGGCACCCTCGTCTCGGTGGTGGGCCTGCAACCCATCGTCGCCACCCTCGCGCTGTTCGTCGGAGGCCGGGGAATCGCCCTGGTCATGGCGGACGGGCAACTGAAGCAGATCGCCAACCCCGACCTGCTGGCCCTCGGCACCGGGAGCTTCCTCGGCATCCCGCTCGTCGTACTCATCGCCGGAGTCCTTGCGCTCGCCGTCGCCTTCCTCGTCCACCGAACCACCTTCGGACGGCAGGTCGTCGCGATCGGCGGCAACCGGCCCGCCGCGGCCCTGGCCGGCCTGCCCGTCAAGCGCGTCCTCACCGGTGTCTACATCCTGTGCGGCGTACTCGCGGCACTCGCCGGCATCCTGGCCACCGCCCGACTCACCGCGAGCGATCCCTCCTCCCTGGGCAACCTGATGGAGCTGTCCGCGATCACCGCCGTGGTCGTGGGCGGGACACCGCTCAGCGGTGGCTCCATCCGGGTGCTGGGCACCGTTGCCGGTGCGCTGCTGATGCAGCTGCTACGCGCCACGCTCGTCAAGCACGACCTGCCCGACTCGACCGCCCAGATCGCCCAGGCGGCCATCATCATCGTCGCCGTCTACGTTGCACGGGAGCGCCGATCCCGATGAAACTCTCCTCAGTTCTCGACCCCGCCGGGACACGAGCCCCGTCGCCCGGGCCCGGCGGGCAGGCCGGCCCGGAGGCCGGGACCGGTGTGTCCGGCGGACAGCGCGTCGCCTCGCTCGTCCAGCGGCAGGGCGTGCTCGCCGTCCTGCTCCTCGTCGTCGTGATCGCCTCCTTCGTCTACCCGACGTTCGCCACGCTCGACAACGCCCGTGGTGTGACCGTGCAGGCGTCCTTCCTCGCCATCGTCGCGCTGGGCATGACGATGGTGATCATCACCGGTGGCATCGACCTCTCCGTCGGCTCGGTCTTCGCCCTCGGTGGCGTACTCGCCGCATGGGCCTCCCAATGGGGCGTACTCCCGGCGCTGTTGGTGCCGCTGGTGGTGTGCGGAGCGATCGGCGCGCTCAACGGGGTGCTCATCGCCCGCGTGGGCATGGCCCCCTTCATCGTCACGCTCGCCTCCCTGCTGGGCGCCCGCGGGCTGCTGCTCGCCATCACCGACGAGGGCGCCACCACCTATCTGGTGCCCAAGGACTCGGCGTTCGCCGAGCTCGGCCAGGGCAGCGTTTGGGGCTTCGGCCACCCGATCCTGATCGCCCTGGTGCTCTTCGCCGCCGGCGGCGTGGTGCTCCAGCGCACCTCGTTCGGTCAGACGCTCTTCGCGGTGGGCGGCAGCAGTGACGCCGCCGTGCTCATGGGGCTTCCCGTGGCACGGGTCAAGCTCACCGTCTATCTGCTCAGCGGACTGCTGGCCGGCCTGGCCGGGGCGATCAACGCGGCACGGCTCTCCTCGGGCGTGACCATCATCGGCGTCGGCATGGAGCTCGACGCGATCGCCGCCGTCGTCATCGGCGGCACCCTCCTCGTCGGCGGCGCCGGCTCCCTCAGCGGCACGCTGTGGGGCGTGCTCCTGCTGGCGGTGATCCAGAACCTCATCAACCAGATCGGTTCGCTCAACTCGTCCTACCAGTCCGTGGTGAGCGGCGGATTCCTCATCGTCGTCGTGGTCGCGCAGCGGTACCTGGCGCGAAGCCGCAGAACCGCTTGAGCCGGGCGGCGGCCCGCGGACCTCGGGGACCGGGGC
>NZ_JBSGZJ010000557.1:0-4179 GCF_053610925.1 Streptomyces sp. NPDC054847
GGACACCCCGGGGCGGTACGGTCGACGGGCGTAAGGGATTTCATAAAAGAGGTGAAGGGCGTCGATGGCGATTGCCAAGGCCGAGCGGCTGATGAATCTGGCGCTGTGTCTGCTGGGGACCCGGCGTCCCCTCAGCAAGCGCGAGCTGCGCGGGTCCATCGAGGCCTACCTCGAAGCAGGTTCCGACGACTCGTTCAACCGGATGTTCGAGCGCGACAAGGACGATCTGCGGGAACTCGGCCTGGTGATCGAGACGGTGGAGTCCCTCGACGGGGACATCGGCTATCTCGCGCGCCGGGACAGCAACCGGCTGCCGCCCATCACCCTGGACGCCGAGGAGGCCGCCGCCCTGGGCCTGGCCGCCAAGGTGTGGCAGCAGGCGCGGCTCGCCGGGGCCGCCAGCGGCGCCCTGCAGAAGCTGCGGGCCGCCGGCATGCCGGAGGCCGAGGACGCCTACGAACTCCACCACAGCGCCCTCGAACCGCGTATCCCCGTCCATGAGGCGGCCTTCGAACCGCTGATGCTGGCCTGCCGCGACCGCCGGCCGGTCCTCTTCGACTACCGCAAGGCCAATTCGGCCCGCCCCGAGCAGCGCCATGTGGAACCGTGGACGCTCGAGTGCTGGCGGGGCCACTGGTACCTGGCAGGCTTCGACCGCAGCCGTGGCGCCGAGCGGGTCTTCCGCCTCTCGCGCATCACCGGCAAGGTGCGTACGTCACGCTCCGGAGCGTTCACCGCGCCGGTGCCCGACGTCGTCACCGTCCGCGAGACCGTCGAGAGCTGGGCCGGGGAGACGGCGACCCGGTCGGCCCGCATCAGGCTGCGTACCGACTGCGGCTACCCGCTCCGCTCGAGGGCGACCGAGGTGCGGGAACTCGGCGACGGGTGGGACGAGTTGGAGATCCCGTACGGACACGGTCTGGACGCCTGGCTCGTCGAGTTCGGCCCGGACGTCGTCGTGCTGGAGCCCGCGGACCTGCGGGCGGACGTGGTCGACCGGCTGCGCGCCGTGGCCAAGGGCTGAGGGGGCGCACGACGTGGCGATCAATGCCATCGACCAGACCCGGCGGATGCTGTCGCTGGTGACGTATCTGCGCGAGCGCCCCGGCGCCCGTATCGCGGACGTCGCCCGCGCCTTCGGCATCACGGAGGACGAGCTGATCTCCGACCTCGACGTGCTGCCCATGTGCGGGACGAGCTTCCGCGGCGGTGACCTGCTCGACATCGACACCGACGGCGAGCGGATCTGGTGGCGCAACCCGGACGCGTCCGGCGAGTCCACCGCCGAGCCGCTGCGGCTCGCCGCCGACGAGGCGACCGCGCTGCTGGTCGCGGCCCGCGCCGTCGCCACCCTGCCCGGACTGCGGGAGGGCGACCGCGAGGCGCTGGTACGGGCCACCGCCAAGATCGAAGGCGCGGCCGGCGAGGCGGCGGGCGCCTCCTCCCGGCTCTCCGTGACCTTCGAATCCGAGGGCGGGGTCTTCGCCGAGGTGGACCGGGCGATCTCCGAGCGCCGGAGGCTCTGGCTGAAGTACTACTCGCCGGCGCGCGACGAGCTCACCGAGCGCGAGGTGGACCCGATCCGGCTCTTCGCCGTCGGCCACACCTATATGGAGGCCTGGTGCCGCCTCTCGGAGGCGCGCCGCACCTTCCGGCTCGACCGGGTCGCGGAGATCCGGCTGCTCGACGCCCCCGCCGCGCCGCCCGAGATCGAGCTGCGCGACCTCTCCGAGGGCCTGGTACAGCCCTCCGCCGACGATCCCGAGGTCGTCGTCGAAGTGGCGCCCGGTGGACGCTGGGTCGCCGAGTACTACCCGCACGACCTGGCGGAGGAACTGCCCGACGGCGGTCTGCGCATCACGCTGCGTACGCCGTCGCCCGCCTCGCTGCGCCGGCTGGCGCTGCGGCTGGGCAGGGACGGCCGGATCGTGTCGCCGCAGGACCTCGCGGACAGCGCCCGCACGGCAGCGCGCGACGCGCTCGCCGCCTACGAGGCCGTGGAGTACAGCGAAGGGCACGGGGAGCACCCGGAGCACCAGGACCGCCAAGAACAGGGAGCCGGCGCCTGATGACCGTGACGCCCGGTGTTCCGGCGATGACCCCTGTCCCCGCCCGTGTCGGGCCGGTGCTCTTCCGGGCCGCGTGCCCCGACTGCCGGGCCCGGTTCGAGCTGTCCGCCGGCGCCCTGCGCCTGGCGATAGGCGGCAGCCGCCGCACCACCTTCTACTCCTTCACCTGCCCCGAATGCGGCTCCGCGGTCCGCAAGCCGGCCGGTGAACGCATCGTGGAACTGCTCACCGGCGGCGGGGTGCGGACACTGCGCCTGCACTCCACCGTGTGACGTCCCGCTCGGAAACCGCTCCAGGAACGGTCTAGGCTCTGCGCATGTTCTGGCCCATGCTCGCCATCGCACTCGGCTTCCTCGGGATCGCCGTCCTCGGCGTCCTCGGTGTCCGGGTCTTCATCGAGGCCCGGCGTCTGGGCAGCGAGGTCGCCCGCACGACGGACCGGATCAACAAGGCCGCGGAGGACCTGGAGCGGGCCGCCACGTCCCTGGCCCGTTCGGGCGAGACCCTCCGCTGAGCCGACGCGACGCTCGAGCCCTGCCGGAGACCGCTGACGCCCCCTGCTGCGGCGCAGGCCCTGGCGGTACGCTGCTGGTGGCGGCACCGGTGATGAGGCGCCGACCGCTGACGGGAGTACGCACGGGGATTGCCATGCGTTTACCCGTGCGAGTTACGATCGCTGCCGGTCGCGGTTCGGACGCCTGTCCTACCGCGGTCAGCAGCCAGAGCCCCAAGCCGCCTCGGTGAGAAGGTAGACACAGTTATGTTCCGACAGATCGGGCCCACCGAGATCATCATCATCGCGCTCCTCATCCTGCTGCTGTTCGGCGCCAAGAAGCTTCCGGACATGGCGCGTTCGCTCGGCAAGTCGGCGCGGATCCTGAAGAGCGAGGCCAAGGCGATGAAGTCCGAGGGGCAGCCCGCGGCGGCCCCCGCGGAGCCCAAGGACCCGGCCCAGGGCGACAGCCAGACCCCGCACCGCACCATCCAGGCGGCGCCCGGCGACGTCACCAGCGCCCGCCCCGTGAGCGAGCCCACCGACACCCCCCAGCGCTGACCCAAGGTCACGTGACCGTGGCCTGCCGCACGAGATGAGGACGTGGGTTGCTCAAGCCTGCCCGCTCGAAACAGAAGGAGAAGGACCCCGAGGGGCGCATGCCGCTCGCGGACCATCTTCGTGA
The DNA here is from genome assembly GCF_053610925.1 of Streptomyces sp. NPDC054847. NCBI lineage: Bacteria > Bacillati > Actinomycetota > Actinomycetes > Kitasatosporales > Streptomycetaceae > Streptomyces > Streptomyces sp. NPDC054847. The sequence goes on from NZ_JBSGZJ010000557.1 coordinate 3,248, forward strand.
GCTCCGCAACCGGCTCGCGAAGGCGATGCTGGCGATCGTCATCGCCTCGGTCGCCGCGGTGGCGTACAGCCAGGAGCTGATGGAGTTCCTCACCTCACCGGTGCCCGAGTGCGTCGGGGACGGCCCCCAGAAGGGCGGCGTCTGCGCGAGGGTCGTCTACACCGACCTCCTGTCGCCGTTCACCACGACCGTCAAGGTCGTGCTGATGGCGGGCATCATCGTCTCCTGCCCGGTCTGGCTCTACCAGATGTGGGCCTTCGTCGCGCCCGGCCTGCACAAGAACGAGAAGAAGTACAGCTACTACTTCGCCGCCGCGGCCGCGCCGCTGTTTGCCGGCGGCGCGTACTTCGCCTACCTCGTCATGCCGGTCAGCATGAAGGTCCTGCTCTCGATCACACCCGCTCCCGCAGAGAACCTGCTCAGCGTGGACAAGATCCTGGACTTCACGGTCCGGATGGTGCTGATCTTCGGTTTCTCGTTCGAGCTGCCCCTGCTCCTGATCATGCTGAACCTGACCGGGATGGTGACCGGCCGGCGGATGCTCGGTTGGTGGCGCGGCGCCGTCATGGGCATCTTCGTCTTCGGCGCGATCGCCACGCCCTCGACCGACCCGCTGGGCATGGTCGCCCTGTCCGGGCCGATCATCCTGCTCTACTTCCTCGCGGTCGGATTCTCGATGCTCAACGACCGTCGCCGACGCCGTAACGACCCCGACGCGGAGCTCGACGACGACGAGGCGTCCGACATCGATCTCACGCCGGCCGCGCTCGGCGAGGTGGAGCCCGTCTCCGCCACGGCCCGCGCGCTGCCCGAGCAGGCCACCGGCGAGGCCGACGGCGGCCGCACGAACCGCCTGAACGGATACGACGACATCACCTGAGGCGACAGACGCCATCAGGCCCGTCAGCGGGGCCCGCCGATCCGGCGGGCCC
>NZ_JBSGZJ010000558.1:0-4164 GCF_053610925.1 Streptomyces sp. NPDC054847
CGTCGGCCGCGGATGCCTTGGGGTCGCTGTCGCCGGTGAAGGCGGTGACGGGGCAGCGCAGCGCGGGTCCGTCGCTGTAGCGGTAGCGGCGCACCGCCGCGTAGTCGGCGCGCAGGGCGGGCAGGATCATGTCCAGGACCTCCGCGTCGTCGAGGAGTTCGGCGCCGGTGCCGTTCAAGGCGCGGATCTCGGCGACGACTTCCTCGTCGGTGCGCGGCTGGAGGTCTCCCTCGCGATCCAGGCAGGGGGCGCGGCGGCCGGAGACGAACAGCGCGGCGGGCCCGTGGCCGGCGGCCTCGAGGCGGCGTGCGGCCTCGAAGGCGACGGTGGCGCCCATGCTGTGGCCGAACAGGGCGTAGGGCCGGTCGGTCCGCGGTGCGAGGGCCTCGGCGATCGTGTCGGCGAGCACGGCGATGTCCGTGACGGCCGGTTCCTCGCGCCGGTCCTGCCGGCCCGGGTACTGGACGGCCAGGACCTCGATGCGCGGGGACAGCGCCTGGGCGACGGGGTGGTAGAAGGTGGCCGCGCCGCCGGCGTGCGGCAGGCAGACCAGCCGCAGGGGTGCGTCGGGGGCCGGTCGGTAGTTCCTGAACCAGGGGGTGTCTCCCGTAAGGGCGGTCATCGGTCTCTCTCCTAGCCGGTCACGAGCAGGGCTTGAGACCACGATCGGTGTTCGCCGGCCGCTGCGGCTTCCCCTGACATCCCCCTGTGCTCGGGGCGCCGGCGGATGTAGGGGGGCGTCGGGGGTTACCGGTGCCGGCCGTGGTGGCGCAGGCTCGGCGCAGTGCCTGCCGTGTGCCTGTGCCGCGTCCCTCCGGCCGTGCCCCGGCGCGCTGCGCGCTCCTCGACTCCCGAGAGAAACCAGGGAATTCACGTGGACGAGATCATCAGTGCCCTTCTCTGTGAGGATGCGACGCCGCAGGACTTCGCGGCTGTGCCGCTTCCCGACAGCTACCGCGGTGCCGTGGTCCGCAAGGAGGACACCGGCATGTTCGAGGCGATGGACTTCGCGGACAAGGATCCGCGCAAGTCGCTGCATCTGCAGGACGTGCCGGTGCCGATGCCTTCGGCCGGCGAGGCGCTGGTGGCGGTGATGGCGTCGTCGGTGAACTACAACACCGTCTGGTCGTCGGTCTTCGAGCCGCTGCCGACGTTCGGCTTCCTTCAGCGTTACGCGCGGCTCTCCCCCGCCGCCGCCCGCCACGACCTGCCGTACCACGTCCTCGGCTCCGACCTGGCGGGTGTCGTGCTGCGCACCGGCCCCGGTGTGAACCGCTGGAAGGCCGGGGACCGGGTGGTGGCGCACTGTCTGTCGGTGGAGCTGGAGTCGGCGGACGGCCACGGCGACACGATGCTCGACCCCGAGCAGCGGATCTGGGGTTTCGAGACCAACTTCGGCGGGCTGGCCGAGATCGCGCTGGTCAAGTCGAACCAGCTGATGCCCAAGCCCGAGCATCTGACCTGGGAGGAGGCGGCGGCCCCGGGTCTGGTGAACTCCACCGCCTACCGGCAGCTCGTCTCCCGCAACGGGGCCGGGATGAAGCAGGGCGACAACGTGCTGATCTGGGGTGCGAGCGGCGGTCTGGGCTCCTACGCCACGCAGTTGGCCCTGGCCGGCGGCGCCAACCCGATCTGTGTCGTCTCCAGCGGCCAGAAGGCGGACATCTGCCGGAAGATGGGCGCGGAGGCGGTCATCGACCGCAGCGCGGAGGGCTACCGGTTCTGGAAGGACGAGCAGACCCAGGACCCGCGCGAGTGGAAGCGGCTGGGCGCCCGTATCCGTGAGCTCACCGGCGGCGAGGACGTCGACATCGTCTTCGAGCACCCGGGCCGCGAGACGTTCGGCGCGAGTGTGTACGTCACCCGCAAGGGCGGCACGATCGTGACCTGCGCGTCGACGACGGGCTTCCGGCACGAGTACGACAACCGCTACCTGTGGATGTCGCTGAAGCGGATCATCGGCTCGCACTTCGCCAACTACCGCGAGGCGTGGGAGGCCAACCGCCTGATCGCCAAGGGCAGGATCCACCCCACCCTGTCGAAGGTCTACGCGCTGGAGGAGACCGGGCAGGCCGCGTACGACGTGCACCGCAACCTCCACCAGGGCAAGGTCGGTGTCCTCGCGCTCGCCCCCGAGGAGGGCCTCGGTGTGCGTGACCCGGAGATGCGTGAGAAGCACATCGACGCCATCAACCGTTTCCGCGAAGGGGAGGCCAAGGTCTCATGACAGAACCCGTTCCCGTCCCCGTCCCCGTTCCCGTCCCCGTCCCCGTCACGGGGATCGTCGGCCTGGGGTCGGCCGGCGAGGCCCTGCTGCATCGTGTGGTGGACGCGGGTCGGCCGGTCGTCGCCGTCGACACCGACCTGGACGTCCTGGCCCGGGCCGCCCGGCGGCTCAAGGCGATCGCCGGCGACGGACCGGGCCGTGCGCCGGTCACCTTCACCGCCGACCACACGCTGCTGCGCGACGCCCGTCTGGTGATCGAGTGCGTGCCGGACGACACGGCCGCCAAGTCGGCCGCGCTGGCGCAGATCGTCGCCGCCTGCCCGCCGGGCACTCCCCTGCTCACCACCACGGCGGAGCTGTCCGTGACCGGCCTGGCCCTCGCCTGCGGGCGGCCGGCCGATGTCGCGGCACTGCATCTGTTCACGCCGCCCCGGCCCGCGGCTCCCGTCCGGCCGCACCGCACCGCCCTGACCTCGCCGCAGGCCGCGGCCGCGCTCGACGCGCTGGTGACCGACACCGGTCTGACGCCGGTCACGGCCGGGGCGCGCGCGGCGGACGACGCCGGCGCGCTGGTGCTCGGGTTCCTCAACCGTGCGGTGATCCTCCTCGACGAGGGCTACGCCACGCAGCACGCGATCGACACCGCGATGCGGTTCGGCTGCGCTCTGCCCGCGGGCCCGCTGGAACTGCTCGACCGTATCGGCCTGGACGCCGCCCACCGTGCGCTGACCGGCCTGTGGCGGCGCACCGGTGACAGTGCCTTCGAGCCCGCTCCGCTCCTGAGCCGGATGGTCGCGGCCGAGCGGCTGGGGGTGAAGACGGGGGACGGCTTCTACGCCTACGACGAGCGCGGTGAGCGGCTCGAGGCGGCTCCCGCCGGTGCGGCGGGCGGTGCGGGCGCCGGGCCGGTCGGCCGGGTGGGCGTGCTGGGCTCGGGTGCGATGGCGCGCGGCATCGCGGAGGTGACGGCCGCGGCCGGGCATCCGACCGTGCTGGTGGCCCGCTCGGCCGACAAGGCGCAGGAGGCGCTGGCCGGTGTGGCCGAATCCCTGACCCGCGCGGTGCGGCGCGGCAAGGTCACGGCGCAGGTGAAGGCGTCGGCCTGCCAACTCCTGGAAGGGGCGCACGACGTGGCGGCCCTGGCCGGCTGCGACCTGGTGATCGAGGCGGTCGCGGAGGATCTCGACGTCAAGCGTGCGCTGTTCGCACGGCTGGGCGAGGTGTGCGCGCCGGGCACGGTGCTGGCCACCACCACCTCCTCCCTGTCGGTCACCGCGTGCGCCGAGGCATCGGGCCGGCCGGCGGACGTGGTCGGCATGCATTTCTTCAACCCGGCCCCGGTGATGCGGCTGGTGGAGCTGGCGCGCACCGAGGTGGTGGACCCGGGTGTGTGGTCCACCGCGCGCGCTTTCTGCGACGCGCTGGGCAAAACGGTCGTCGAGTGCCCGGACCGTACCGGCTTCATCGTCAACAGCCTGCTGTTCCCCTATCTGGGTGCGGCGCTGGCGCTGCTGGAGCGGCCCGGGTGCGACATCGAGGAGATCGACGCGGCCGTCCAGCACGGATTCGGTTTCCCCATGGGTCCGTTCGCGCTGCTGGACACCATCGGGCTCGATGTGTCGCTGGCCATCCAGCACCGGCTTCACGAACGGTTCCGGACGCCGGAGTACCGTCCCTCGCCGGCGCTGGAGCAGTTGGTGGCCGCGGGTCTGCTCGGCCGCAAGAACGGCCGCGGTCTGCGCACGGCGGCCGCCCGCCGCTGACCCGGTGACGTCACGGACCGGCCCGCCGTGCCCTGCCAGGGCCCAGGGCCTCTCGTTTGGATCATGCCGGGCTCGCGGGCCCTGGCACGCACTCCCCCGTAGCCCTCCGGGCACGGGAGGTGCCCCCACGCCGCGTTGTCGTCGGTCGGCATGGCTCCTCCCCCGTAGCCCTCC
>NZ_JBSGZJ010000559.1:0-4158 GCF_053610925.1 Streptomyces sp. NPDC054847
GCACCAGGGCCCCGAAGGAAATTGAACACCATCTGTCGGCCCTAGTCCTGCGCCGACCTTCTGTTTCCGCGGCATCGCCCCGAAGAGGGACGGGAGCGCGGGGATCGCGAATGCGTGACCGGGGACCACCTTCCGTTCCGGGGTCTTGCGGTACCCGGGGAGTCTTCCTCGCCCGGGCGATCCTGATGGCGTCTGCTTCCTCCGTTCCTTCCTCTGGGACTTACCTGCTACTTGGTACTGCTTCCGGTGGCCCCTGATCACTGCGGGCCACCCAGTCCGGCGGTCAGCCCCGTCGCCATCCTGCGAAACCGGCTCCGGAACTCCACCACCGCACCGAACTGCGGGTACTGCGTGTTACAGCTGCTCGGCAGTTCGTCTCTGCCGGGCTCTCTCTGATCTCGGCTACAACAGGAACACTAACCAGCCCGGGAGCGAATGTCTACTACGGCGAGCATAGATTTTTGGGCGCTCGGGACGGAGGTAACGTGAGATCACCTAACGGACCCGGCCAGGACGCTCCGCCCCTGCTCAGGGGCGCCTGTCGGTCCCGGGGGCTGCCGCCGGCAGCTCCACGGTGATGCGGAGTCCGCCCGAAGGACGCGGGTTGATCGTGAGCGTGCCGTCGTGCACGTGGGTGATGCTCTTGACGATGGCCAGGCCGAGGCCGACACCCCCGTGGTCGGTGCGTACGCGCTCGCTGCCGCGCCGAAACGGTTCCGTAAGCGTCGGGACCAACTCCGGCGAGAGCCTCTCGCCGGTGTTCTCGACCGTGAGCACCACGCTCCCGGGACGGACCCCCGTCCCGACCCGCACCGTCCCCTGCTCGGGCAGATTGTGCACGACGGCGTTGTGGACGAGGTTCGTCGTCATCTGCAGCAGGAGCGCTTGCGACCCGGCGGCCAGGGCGATGTCACCGGAGGTCTCGAAGGTGACGCCACGCTTCTCGGCGAGCGGGAGGAGTGTTTCCGCGGCCTCCTCCACGAGGAGGGACAGGTCGACGGGGACCCGGGTGAAGGACCGCTGCTCGGCACGGCCGAGCAGGAGCAGCGCCTCGGTGAGGTCGATCGCCCGGGCGTTGACGGCATGGAGGCGGTCGATGATCTCGCCGGGGTCGTGGTTCGGATCGGTGCGGGCCACGTCGAGAAGCGCCTTCGAGATCGCCAGCGGGGTGCGCAGCTCGTGGGAGGCGTTGGCCGCGAATCTCCGCTGCTCGGCGACGTGCGCTTCGAGCCGCGCGATCATGGCGTCGAAGGAGTCGGCGAGTTCACGGAACTCGTCGTCGCGGCCTTCCAGCCGGATGCGGTGGGAGAGCGACCCGTTCGCGACGTGCCGCGTGGCGTCCGTGATGCGGGTCAGCGGGGCGAGCATGCGGCCGGCGAGCAGCCACCCTCCCAGGAGGCCGAACACCAGCAGGAACGCCATGACCACGGCTGCCCCCGCCGCGAACTCGCGCGCGAGGACCGAACGGACCTGCAATCCGCTGATGCTGCTCGTCACGTCGGGCAGGTTGCTCAGCAGGAAGACCCACACCGCCGCGATCAGCATGACACCGGCCAGCATGAGGAATCCGGCGTAGCTGAGGGTCAGTTTGAGGCGAACGCTCCACCCGGGCGCTCTATCCACGGTCTCCGCCCACGCTTCCGCTCCCGGCCTCCGACGGCGCGTCGATCCGGTAGCCGACGCCCGGCACGGTGGCGATGACCCAGGGCTCGCCGAGCCGCTTCCGCAGTGCCGAGACGGTGATGCGCACGGCGTTGGTGAACGGGTCCGCGTTCTCGTCCCACGCGCGGGCCAGGAGTTCTTCGGCGCTGACGACACCGCCTTCGGCGGCGACGAGAACTTCGAGCACGGCGAACTGCTTCCTGGTCAGTGCGACGTAGCGGCCCTCCCGGTGGACCTCCCTGCGGAACGGATCCAGCCGCAGACCCGCGATCTCCCGCACGGGCGGCCTGTTGTGCGCTCGCCTGCGGTCGAGTGCTCTGAGCCTGAGCGTGAGCTCTCGGAGTTCGAAAGGCTTCGTGAGGTAGTCGTCGGCGCCCAGCTCGAACCCGGAGGCCTTGTCGTCGAGGCGGTCGGCTGCGGTGAGCATGAGGATCGGCATGCCGCTGCCCGAGGCGACGATGCGTTCGGCGATCTCGTCACCGGAAGGTCCGGGAATGTCCCGGTCGAGGACGGCGATGTCGTAGGCGTTGACGCTCAGCAGCTCCAGAGCGGTGTCGCCGTCGCCCGCGATGTCCGCCGCGATGGCTTCCAGCCGCAGGCAGTCACGGATGGCTTCTGCCATATAGGGCTCGTCCTCGACGATCAGCACACGCATGCTCCGATGCTAGAAGTCGGCGCATATCGTCGGCGTATCGGGAACCGCATACGCGCCCGCAACACCGCGTTGCCTTGACTGGCGGTATGACCCACTCCCCACCGTCGCGCGGACGACATCGGGCGCACGATCGATCGTGCCTGCCCGCCATGTGGGCAGAGCCCACCCAGGACCCGAGGATGCAGCAGTGACCGGCAGCGAGCGAGGACGGACGATGACGCAGGTGGACACGGCGGAGACCGGACAGGACATCGCCGGCCGCCGGGACACCGGCTCCGGAATCCGGCGCTCGCCCGTCCGCCGGGTGATCCGCATCGGCTACGGGCCGGACCTCTGGAAGCGGGGCCCGGTGCTCGCGGCGCTGGCCGTGCTGCTCGGCCTGTTCATGCTGCTGCACACGCAGATCACGGACTTCGGGGGCCTCGGCAGCCTGGTGGAGACCTTCCTTCCGTGGTGCGGCCTGTTCGTCCCGGTGCTGCTGGCCGGGGCGCTGTGGCGCCGCTCCGCCTCCGCGGCGGTCGCGCTGCTGCTGCCGGCCGTGGTGTGGCTGAACCTCTTCGGCGGGCTGCTCGGCGACAAGTCCCACCCGGGCGGCGATCTCACCGTGGCCCAGCACAACGTCGGTGAGGGCAACCCCGACCCCGTCGGCACCGCCCGCGACCTGGCGGCCTCCGGGGCGGACGTGCTCGCCCTGGTGGAGCTGAGCCACCATGCCCGGGGCACGTACGAGAAGGAGCTGGCGGAGGCGTACCCGTACCACACGGTGCAGGGCACGGTCGGGCTGTGGAGCAAGCTGCCGCTGTCGGACACGCGGCCGGTCGACACCCACATGGACTACGGGCCGCTGGCGGACACCAAGCCGGCCGACGTCAAGATGGCCTACAACCGGGCGCTGCGCACCACGGTTGCCACGGACCAAGGGCCGCTGGCTGTCTACGCCGCCCACCTGGGATCCGTACGGCTGATGCCCAGAGGGGGCTTCTGGACGGACAGCCGGGACCGCAACGCACACGCGCTCGGCGAGGCCCTCGCCGCCGAGCGGAACGAGCGGGTGGTGCTGCTCGGCGACCTGAACGGCACCATGGACGACCGCGCGTTCGCCGGCATCACCTCGCAGATGCGCTCGGCACAGGACGAGGCCGGGGACGGCTTCGGCTTCACCTGGCCGGCGAATTTCCCGGTGGTGCGGATCGACCAGATCCTCGTCCGCGGCGTGGAGCCGCAGAGCTCGTGGGTGCTGCCGGCCACCGGCAGCGACCACCTGCCGGTGGCAGCCCGGATCAGCTGGTGACCACGAGGAACCGGCCCCGGCCCGGGGGTGCCGTTGATGAGCGGCCGCCAGGTGCCGGGCAGCCCGTTCCTGCGCGGAACGATCGCGCCTGAGGTGCGACTCCCGAATCCCGGGCCCCCGCAACCGGACTCCGCATCCGTGCGGAGGGCCCGGGTGAAATAAACTCGCCTGTCATGTCGAAACCTGACGCTCTGCTCGTCGACGTGGCCGCCCTGGTGGAGTCCGGGCAAAGCAATCTCATGTCTCTGACCGTGGTCACCGGTGGCGCTGTCATCACCGGCCGGCTGGCACCCGAAGCCATGTGGCGGCAGCGGGTGTCGGAGGTCCTGACGGATTCGGAGAGCCTCCGTGCGTTCTCCGGCGCCTTCAGCGCCTCCCCCGCCAGGCAGGGCCCGCCCACCCATCTGCACTTCCACGTGGCGCGGATCCTCCAGGGCACGGTCGGGATCCCCGAGACAGGCGGTATGTACCGCGTCTCGATCGAAGACGTCAGCGCCTGGACCGTCGGCGACTTCAGCTACTCCGACCACTGAATCCACCACTACGAGAC
>NZ_JBSGZJ010000560.1:0-4152 GCF_053610925.1 Streptomyces sp. NPDC054847
CCCTTCGGCTGTCCCTCTGGGGCGGTGGATCAGCCCATGAACTTCTTGAACTCGTCGGGCAGCTCGAAGTCCTTGCCCGGCTCGCCGGCAGGCAGCCCGAAGGCGCCGCCCTGTGCCGCCGCCTGCTCGCGCCGCTCCGCGGCTGCCTGCTCCTCGGCCTTGCGCTTCATCGGGTTGCCGCTCTTGCGCTTGCCCTTGGCCTGCTTCTGCTGCTTCTTCTGCCGGCCGGGACCGCCGCCCATGCCGGGCATCCCCGGCATACCGGGCATGCCGCCGCCCTGAGCCATCCGGGACATCATCTTGCGCGCCTCGAAGAACCGCTCCACCAGGCCCTTGACCGCGCTGACCTCGACACCGGATCCCTTGGCGATGCGCGCGCGGCGGGAACCGTTGATGATCGTCGGGTCCTGGCGCTCACCCGGAGTCATCGACTTGATGATCGCGGCCGTACGGTCCACGTCACGCTCGTCGATGTTGTTGATCTGGTCCTTCATCTGGGCCATGCCGGGCAGCATGCCGAGCAGCTTCGAGATGGAGCCCATCTTGCGGACCTGTTCCATCTGGGCCAGGAAGTCGTCGAGCGTGAACTCCTTGCCCTTGCTGCTCGCCAGCTTGGAGGCCATCTTGGCGGCCTCTTCCTGGCTGAAGGTCTGCTCGGCCTTCTCGATCAGCGAGAGCATGTCGCCCATGCCGAGGATGCGGGACGCCATGCGGTCCGGGTGGAACGCGTCGAAGTCGTCCAGCTTCTCGCCGTTGGAGGCGAACATGATCTGCTTGCCGGTGACGTGCGAGACGGAGAGCGCGGCACCGCCTCGGGCGTCACCGTCCAGCTTCGACAGGACCACGCCGTCGAAGCCGACGCCGTCGCGGAAGGCCTCCGCCGTGTTGACGGCGTCCTGACCGATCATGGCGTCGACGACGAAGAGGATCTCGTCGGGGCTGACGGCGTCGCGGATGTCCGCGGCCTGCTGCATCAGCTCCTGGTCGATACCGAGACGGCCGGCGGTGTCGACGATGACGACGTCGTACTGGCGGGTCCGCGCGTGCTCGATGGAGTCCTTCGCGACCTGCACCGGGTCGCCGACGCCGTTGCCCGGCTGGGGCGCGTAGACGGCGACACCCGCCCGCTCCGCGACGACCGAGAGCTGGTTGACGGCATTGGGGCGCTGCAGGTCACATGCGACGAGCAGGGGCGAGTGCCCCTGGGCCTTGAGCCAGAGACCGAGCTTTCCGGCGAGGGTGGTCTTACCGGCACCCTGGAGACCGGCGAGCATGATCACGGTCGGCGCGGTCTTGGCGAACCGCAGTCGGCGGGTCTCGCCGCCGAGGATGCCGATGAGCTCCTCGTTGACGATCTTGATGACCTGCTGGCTCGGGTTCAGAGCCTTGGAGACCTCGGCGCCGAGGGAGCGGGACTTGACCTGCTTGATGAACTCCCGGACGACCGGGAGCGCCACGTCGGCCTCGAGCAGGGCGATACGGATTTCCCGGGCCGCGCCGTCGATGTCAGCCTCGGACAGGCGTCCCTTGCCCCTGAGGTTCTTGAAAGTCGCGCTGAGGCGGTCGGAAAGCGTATCGAACACGGTGGTCGCGATTCCTCGGGTCGGGGCCTGGTGGTCGCCCCAAGGGTATCGGGCGCCGGAACATTCATGCCCCCGCCCGCCGTAACGGGCGGACGGAGGGCTGTCCCCGGGGCGGCGGGGAGCAGGTCTCGGCCCCGAGGAGCCTTGTGGGTTCCTCGGGGCCGTCCCCGCCGGGTCGGGAAGCTCGCCCTGGTCAACGAGCGGCCGTGCGGCCCGTCACCCCCTCACCGCAGCGCCTCCTCCACGCTCTTCGCCAGGGCCGCCGCCTCCGCTTCACCGAGCGGGGAGCCCGCCTCGTCCGTCACGTACAGCGTGTCCACGGCGTTCGCGCCGAGCGTCGAGACGTGGGCGCTGCGGACCCGGACCGCCGCACCCTCCAGGGCCCGCCCGATCCTGTGCAGCAGGCCAGGGGCGTCGTGGGCGCGGACCTCGATGACCGTGGCGAGGCGCGATCCGGCCGCGGCCACCGTCACCCTCGGCGGGGGCGCCTTGACGCCCCGCCGCCGTGGGTAGGCGGCCTCCCGCTCCGCCAGGCGGCCGCGGATGTCCAGTGAGCCGTCCAGGGCGCGCACGAGGTCGGCGCGGAGGCGGGACGCCTGCGGCAGGGAGCCGTACTCGGCGGCGACCCGCCAGTCGAGGACCAGGACGGTCCCGTCCCCCACTTCGCTGGGCAGGTCGATCGCCCTGAGGTCCGCGGCCCGGACGGTGAGCCGGTGCAGCGCGAGGACCCCGGCGGCCGCGGGCAGCACGCCGGGCTGGTCGGGCAGGGCGATGAGCAGTTCGACGCCGACGGGTTCCGGCCCGCCGTCCTCGGCGGGGGCCTCCGGATGGGTGTGCAGGGCGAGCACGGGTTCGCCGGTGCGCAGGGCCTCGATCGCCAGGCGTTCCTGTTCGGCGCTGGGTGCCGCCTGGTCCGGCTCGGCCGCGGTGTCGCCCGCGAGGACCGCCGCCACCCGCCTGACCAGGTCGGCCACGAGGGAACCGCGCCAGGAGGACCAGGCCGCCGGGCCGGTGGCGAGAGCGTCCGCCTCGGTGAGCGCGTGCAGCAGCTCCAGGGTTCCGGCCGAGCCGACGACGGAGGCCACGGAGGCGACCGTCGCCGGATCGTCGAGGTCGCGCCTGGTCGCCGTCTCGATGAGCAGCAGGTGGTGGCGGACGAGGGTGGCGATGACGTCCACGTCCGCGCGGTCGAAGCCGATCCGGGTGGCCACGTCGCGGGCGATGGTCTCGCCGGCGACCGAGTGGTCGCCGGGCCAGCCCTTGCCGATGTCGTGCAGCAGCGCGGCGACGAGCAGGAGGTCCGGGCGGCCGACGTGGCGGGTCAGCTCAGACGCCTTGACCGCCGTCTCGACGAGATGCCGGTCGACGGTCCAGGTGTGCACGGCGTTGCGTTGGGGCCGGCACCGGACGCGTTCCCAGTCGGGGACGAGCCGGGTGATGAGCCCCTCGGCCTCGAGGGCCTCCCAGACGGGGACGGTCGGCTCCCCCGCGCCGAGCAGTGTGACCAGCTCCTCCCGGGCCTCCGCGGGCCAGGGCACGGGCAGCGGGCCGGCGGTCATGGCGTGGCCGAGGCGCCGGACCGCGTGCCGGGAGATCGGCAGGCCGGACTGGGCCGCGGCGGCGGCGGCGCGGAGCGGGAGGACCGGGTCGCGGTCCGGGCGCGCTGTGCGGGCGAGGACCACTTCGCCGTCGAGTTCGACGACCCCCTCGGCGAGCGGGGTGCGCTCGGGCTGCGGGGACCGCCCGCCGAGCATGGCCCGGAGCCTCGGCCGTACGGCACGGGAGCGCAGGACCCGGCTGACCTCCCGCCAGGTGACGTCGGTGGCGTACGAGACGGTCCGCGCGGCCTCGTACACCTGGCGCAGCAGGGCGTCGGCGTCGAGGAGGCCCAGCTCGGCCGCGACCTGGTCCTGTTCCTGGAGGGCGAGCCGGTCGGTGGCGCGTCCGGTGGTGAGGTGGAGCGCGTCGCGGACGTCGAGGAGGACGCGGCGGGCCTCGGCGAGCCCTTCGCGGGGGGCGTCGGCGAGCCATGAGGCGGCCACCGCGCGGAGTGCGGTGACGTCCCTCAGTCCGCCTCTGGCCTCTTTCAGATCGGGCTCGAGGAGGTACTGGAGCTCGCCCTGCCGGGCGGCCCGCTCTCGGCAGAGTTCGTCGAGCTCGGGCAGCCGCCGCGGTGCCTGGTTGCGCCAGTCGGCGAGCACGGCGGTACGCAGGGAGGCGACCAGCCCGAGGTCACCGGCGACAGGCCGGGCGTCGAGGAGCCCGAGCTGCACCTTGAGGTCCTCGCCCGCGGTCTTCCGGGCCTCCGCGGGTGTGCGGACGGAGTGGTCGAGGGCGAGGCCGAGGTCCCAGACCGGATACCAGATCCGGTCGGCGATCGCGGCGACCGCGGCGGGGGACGCGCTGCCGTCGTGGAGCAGCAGGAGGTCGAGGTCGCTGCGCGGGGAGAGTTCGCCGCGGCCGTAGCCGCCGACGGCGACGAGCGCCGCGCCCCGGACGCCCTGTTCCAGCGCCGCGGCGGCGAAGAGGGCGGACAGCCATTCGTCGGTCAGCTTCGCCAGGGCCGCAC
>NZ_JBSGZJ010000561.1:0-4138 GCF_053610925.1 Streptomyces sp. NPDC054847
CAAACCTGTACACATCCCCCGAAACACCGCGCTTATATATTTGACGGGTCCGGGCGGAGCCCCCACGCGGCGGAGCCGCACATCGGTACAGCGGGAAGGGGCGGGGTGGGGAACAAGCCCGCCGCAGGCGCAACGCCCCGGCCTACCCGCCCACAGCGCTACGCCCCCCGCGTACCCACCCGCACCCGCCCCACCCGCTCCGGCGTCCCCCAGGACGCCTTCCGTACCGCCCTCGCCAGTCTCGCCCGACGCCACGGCGACAGCCGGTCCGCGTACACCAGTCCCTCCAGGTGGTCGCACTCGTGCTGGAGGCACCGCGCGAAGAACCCGGTCCCCTCCACCCGTACCGGCTCCCCGTCCCACGTCACGCCCTCGACCACCGCGCGGTCGAAGCGTTCGGTCCCCGCCTCCAGGCCGGGCAGCGAGAGACAGCCTTCCGGGCCGCGGACCGTGACACCGTCCGCCTCGACGAGCCGGGGATTGACGACGTGTCCGAGGTGGCGGACGTCCTCGTCGTCGGGGCAGTCGTAGACGAAGACCCTCGACGCGACACCGACCTGGTTCGCGGCGAGGCCGACACCCTGGGCCGCGTACATCGTCGCGAAGAGGTCCTCGACGAGTTCCTTCAGGCCGGGGCCGAAGTCGGTCACGGTCTCGCAGGGCGTGTGCAGGGCCGGATCGGCGAGCAGGCTCATGGGCCTGACGCGTCCGGTACTGCCGGGGATCGGCCGGTTTCGCATGGCGCCCAGCGTACGTTCCCCCCTGTTCACCCGTGACCTCCACCTTTTCCGACGGTGCCGCGGTGCGGGCGGCCGACCGGAGCTGGATAGGCTGAGTCCCGACCGATGCAAGGAGGATCAAGGACGATGTCAGGCAACTCGGAGCCCCTGACGCCGCGAGCCAAGCTGGCCGTGACGGCGGGCAAGGCCGCAGCAGCGGTGTCCCGCGCCGCCGGACGCGGCAGCGGATCGGTGATCGGCGGCCGGGTGGCGCTCAAGCTCGACCCCGATCTGCTGGGGAGGCTGGCGCAGCACCTGGACGTGGTCCTCGTTTCTGCGACCAACGGCAAGACCACGACCACGAGGCTGATCGCCGAGGCGCTGCGGGCCAGTGGCCCGGTGGTCTCCAACGCGCTCGGCGCCAACATGCCGGCGGGTATCACCTCGGCCCTGGCGGGCGGCTCGGACGCCCGCTTCGGTGTGATCGAGGTCGACGAGAAGTACCTCGCCGGTGTGGCGAGGGATGTGACGCCCAAGGCCATCGCACTGCTGAACCTGTCGCGCGACCAGCTGGACCGCGCGGCGGAGACCAGGATGCTGGCCGAGAAGTGGCGTGAGGGTCTTGCCGGTTCGAAGGCGATGGTCATCGCCAACGCGGACGACCCGCTGGTCGTGTGGGCGGCCTCCTCCTCCCCCAACGTCGTGTGGGTCGCCGCCGGCCAGGAGTGGAAGGACGACGCCTGGTCGTGTCCGTCCTGCGGCGGTGTGATGCAGCGCCCCGGCGACGACTGGTTCTGCGGCGAGTGCGGTTTCCGCCGTCCGGCGCCGAGCTGGGTGCTCAGCGGCGACCATGTCATCGACCCGCACGGCTCCGCCTGGCCGATCCACCTCCAGCTGCCCGGCCGCGCCAACAAGGCCAACGCCGCCACCTCCGCCGCCGTCGCCGCCTGCTTCGGTGTGCCGCCGCAGGTGGCCCTGGAGCGCATGTACCAGGTGCAGGCCGTGGCCGGCCGGTACGACGTCGTCTCCTTCCTCGGCCGTGACGTACGGCTGCTGCTGGCCAAGAACCCGGCCGGCTGGCTCGAGACGTTCTCGCTGATCGACCCGCCGCCGACGCCGGTGATCCTCTCCGTCAACGCCCGCGGCGCGGACGGCACGGACACCTCCTGGCTGTGGGACGTCGACTACACCCGTCTCGCCGGCCACCCGATCTTCGTGATCGGCGACCGCAGGCTGGACCTCGCGGTGCGGCTGGAAGTGGCGGGCCTGGACTTCCGTGTGTGCGACTCGGTCGACGAGGCGGTGCAGAGCGCCCCGCCCGGCAGGATCGAGCTAATCGCCAACTACACAGCCTTCCAGGACGTACGCCGTCGTGTCGGCAACTGACCGGTGGACGGACGGAGAGGACGTATGAGAATGAGTGACAGCAGCCTGCGTCTGGTGTGGGTCTACCCGGATCTGCTCAGCACCTACGGCGACCAGGGCAACGCCCTCGTGGTGGAGCGCCGGGCCCGGCAGCGCGGTCTGGACGTGATGCGCATCGACGTACGCAGCGACCAGCCGGTGCCCACCTCCGGCGACATCTATCTGATCGGCGGCGGTGAGGACCGTCCGCAGCGGCTGGCGGCCGAGCGGCTGCGCCGCGACGGCGGCCTGAGCCGGGCGGCGTCGAACGGCGCCATCATCTTCTCGGTCTGCGCCGGCTACCAGATCCTCGGCCACGAGTTCATCAACGACCTCGGTGAGCGCGAGCCCGGCCTCGGTCTGATCGACGTGGTGTCGACCCGCGGCGAGGGCGAGCGCTGTGTCGGCGACGTACTGGCCGACATCGATCCGCAGTTGGGCCTGCCGCAGCTGACCGGCTTCGAGAACCACCAGGGCATCACGCATCTCGGCCCGACGGCGCGCCCGTTCGCCCGGACCGTGCTCGGCCGGGGCAACGGCACCGGCGACGGCACGGAGGGGGCGTACAACGACACCGTCTTCGGGACGTACATGCACGGCCCTGTGATGGCCCGCAACCCGCAGATCGCGGACCTGCTGCTGAAGCTGGCCCTCGATGTGAACGCGCTTCCGCCCACGGACGACCGCTGGTACGAGGCGCTGCGCGCGGAGCGGATCGCGGCCGCGACACAGCCCGCCTGACGGTCCCTCCGCTCACCCGAGCACCCATTCCGCGGCCCCTTCGCTCAGCTGAGCGGAGGGGCCGTGGGCGCGGTCCCACCAGGCGGACGCCCGTTTCAGAACCCCCGCCCCGCGCCGGTAGGGTGGCACGGAACCAACCGGACGACGTGGTCCGGGAGTCCGCCCACGTTGTAAAGGTTTTCGGGCAATGCGCATTGGTGTGCTCACTTCCGGCGGCGACTGCCCCGGTCTGAACGCCGTCATCCGTTCCGTCGTGCACCGCGCCGTAGTCGACCACGGTGACGAGGTCATCGGCTTCCACGACGGCTGGAAGGGCCTCCTGGAGTGCGACTACCGCAAGCTCGACCTGGACGCGGTGGGCGGCATCCTGGCCCGTGGCGGCACGATCCTCGGCTCCTCCCGGGTCCAGCCCGCGCATCTGCGTGACGGCGTGGAGCGGGCCAAGGGGCATGTGGCCGATCTCGGTCTCGACGCGATCATCCCGATCGGCGGTGAGGGCACCCTCAAGGCGGCCCGTCTGCTGTCCGAGAGCGGTCTGCCGATCGTGGGCGTGCCCAAGACGATCGACAACGACATCTCCTCCACCGATGTCACCTTCGGCTTCGACACGGCCGTCGGCGTGGCCACGGAGGCGCTCGACCGTCTGAAGACCACCGCGGAGTCGCACCAGCGGGTCCTGATCGTCGAGGTCATGGGCCGGCACACCGGCTGGATCGCGCTGCACTCCGGCATGGCGGCCGGCGCGCACGCGATCGTGGTGCCGGAGCGGCCCTTCGACATCGAGGAGCTGACCAAGCGGGTCGGTGCCCGCTTCGAGGCGGGCAAGCGGTTCGCCATCGTGGTGGTCGCGGAGGGCGCGAAGCCCCGCGAGGGCTCGATGCAGTGGGACGAGGGCGGCAAGGACATCTACGGCCACCAGCGGTTCGCGGGCGTGGCCCGTCAGCTCTCCGTCGAACTGGAGGAGCGGCTCGGCAAGGAGGCGCGTCCGGTGATCCTCGGCCACGTCCAGCGCGGCGGCACCCCCACCGCCTACGACCGTGTCCTCGCGACCCGGTTCGGCTGGCACGCCGTCGAGGCGGCGCACCGCGGCGAGTTCGGCATGATGACGGCGCTGCGCGGCACGGACATCACGATGGTGCCCCTCGCGGAGGCCACCGAGACCCTGAAGACGGTGCCCGTGGAGCGGTACGAAGAGGCCGAGACGGTCCTCTGACCCTCCTGGGAACCGCACGAACCGCCCCCGGTCGCAGCCGCGACCGGGGGCGGTTCTACTC
>NZ_JBSGZJ010000562.1:0-4131 GCF_053610925.1 Streptomyces sp. NPDC054847
ACCTTGCTGTCAGCACCACCCTTCGCGGTAGGCCTTCCAGTCGCCCTCCTCCGCCGCGAAGTCCACGTACAGCGCGACACCGAAGGCCTTCCTTTCACGGTCCGTGCGCCCGAGCCCCAGCCGGGTGCCGCGGACCGCGGCCGCGACCGTCTCGGCGTTCTCGTGGTGGCCGAGATCGTCCTCGTGGAAGAACGGCAGCCCCATCAGCAGGTCGGTGCCCGGTGGCGTCACCTCGAGCGCGAGGGTGGTCTGCTGGGCGACGTAACCGCCGTACATGCCCTCCAGCGGCATCCACGTGTCGTACGACATGACGGCTATCTGGTCGACCCGCCGCGCGACCTCGCCGAAGAACTTCTGCGACCACCACTTCTCCCGGCCGGTGACCGCCGCGTTCACACGGTGCGCGGCGGGCAGGGGGTCGATCTGGTGGGCCGCTACCGACAACTGCGCCTTGCGGTCGCGCGTCAGCTCGCGCAGCGCGTCGAGCAGGGACAGGTAGTCGCTGTCGCCCGAGAGCAGCGGCTCCAGGTCGAAGTGGACCCCCTCGAACCCGGCGTCGAGGATCTGCCGGGCGGAGCCCACCACCGCGTCGCGGGACCGTTCGTCCAGGCGCAGTCCGTCGGGTCCGTCGTTGGCGAGCACGTCGCCCAGCCACGCCTGGACCCGGATGCCCGGCATCTCCCGGTGCACGGCGTCCATGAGCCACCGGGCACGGGGGTAACGGTCGGCGGGCAGGGTGCCGTCGTGCTCGAGGGGGCCGGTGTGCACGTACAGGTCCTTGATGCCGGTGCCGCGGATCCGCTCGGCGAAGGCCCTGACGTCGGCGTCCTTCTTACGGCCGTCCACCCAGGCGTGGCCGAGCCAGATCGCGTCCTTGCCGCGGGTGCGGGTGCCGTCCTGGAGGTCCCCCGCGTAGTTGATGCGCAGAGCCACCGCACCGGCGAGCGGCGGGACGAGCAGGACCAGCGCCAGGGCGAGGGCGATCCTCCTCGGCCACTTCAGCCGCGGGCTCCGCCATGCCCGTACGAACGCGCCCGCCCTGCCCTTCGACCGTGGGGCCGTTCCCGTTCCCTCGTTGAATCCCATGGGATGCAGGACTGATCATCGGGTACCCGCGGTTCCTGACGGCGTCCGGTCGCGGCGGCACAGAGGCGGACTTAGCCTCCGAAATGTGATGCGAACAGCCGCCCGGATCCTCGTCGCCGTGCTCACGGCGGCATGGTGGCTGGTCGCGCCCGCCGCCGGAGGAGCCACGGCCGACGACCCCGTCGACCTCTCCCGGCAGGGACAGATCACCGACCGCACAGAGGCCCTGGGCAACCGCGAGGGGCAGGTGTCCCGGGCGCTCGACCGCCTGTACGAGGAACAGCGGCTCCAGTTGTTCGTCGTCTACGTCACCGACTTCTCCGGCCGCTCCGCGCAGGACTGGACGGCGCAGACCGCCGCGCAGAACGGGCTGGGCACGAGCGACGTCCTGCTGGCCGTCGCCACCCGCGACCGGCAGTACGCCTACTGGGTCGACGCCGACTCCCGCCTCACCGACGCGCAGCTCGCCGAGGTCGCCCGGACGGCGGTGGAGCCCGCGCTGCGGGAGAACGACTGGGCGGGCGCCGCGATCGGCGCCGCCGACGGCTACGGTGCGGTGCTGTCCGGCGAACCCGTCCCCACGGTGAACATCACGCCCGGCGAGGCCGAGCCCGGCGGCGGGGGCGCGGGTACCGGCGCGGGCGACCTCGTGCTCCCGATCGCGGTCGTCGGCGGCGCAGCCGCCCTCGCCGCGTACACCTACACGAAACGCAAGCGGCGCACGGCCACCCGCACCACTCCGCGGGGCGGCCAGGAGGGCTGGGGCACGCCGGAGCAGCCACCGCTCCCTGAGCTGGACGCCAGGGCCAAGGCGGCGCTGGTGGAGACCGACGACGCGGTGCGCACCAGCCAGGAGGAACTCGGGTTCGCCACGGCCCAGTTCGGGGAGGAGGCGGCGAAGCCGTTCCAGGAGGCCGTGACGCACGCACGGCAGGAGCTGACCGCCGCGTTCAGGCTGCGCCAGCAGCTGGACGACGCCTACCCGGAGGACGACTCCACCCGCCGCAGGATGCTCGAAGAGATCCTCGCCCGCTGCTCGGAGGCCGATCGCCGGCTCGACGCCGAGGCCGAGGACTTCGACCGGCTGCGCGCCCTGGAACGCAACGCGCCGCAGGCGCTGGACACGGCGCAGGCCGCCTACCAGGACGTGAACGGCCGTGTCGTCAGCGCGGAGGCCACGCTGGGCGTGATGCGCGAGCGGTACGCGCCGTCGGCGGCGGCCCCCGTCACGAACGACGTGGAACAGGCGAAGGACCGGCTCGAGTTCGCGGCGACCGCCCTGGACCGGGCCCGGCAGGCCGTCGGGGCCGACGACAACGGGTCCGCCGCGGTCCAGGTGCGGGCCGCGGAAGGGGCCGTCGCCCAGGCCGCCCGCCTGATCGAGGCCGTCGACCGCCGGGCGCGGGATCTGGCGGAAGCGGCCGGAAAGCTGCCGAGCGCGCTGACCGAGACGGAAACCGATCTGGCGGAGGCACGCGGACTGCTCAAGGGGACGGAGGAGGGCACGTCGACCGCCGGGCTCCAGGGGCGGATCGCCCGCGCGGAGACGGTCGCCGCGGAGGTGCGCACCGCGACGGAGTCCGGGCGGTACGACCCCATCGACGCACTGCGCCGGGTCGAGGAGGCCGACGCCGCCCTGGACGAGGCGCTGGCCGGGATCCGGGAACAGGAACAGGGGACGCGGCGCGCGCGGGCGCTGCTGGAGCGGGCCCTGCTCGGCGCGCGCTCCGGTATCGGGGCCGCCGCCGACTACATCACCACGCACCGCGGCGCCGTCGGCAGCGAGGCCAGGACCCGGCTGGCGGAGGCCCAGCGCCGGCTGGAGCGGGCGGAGACCCTGGCCGACGCGGACGGTACGGGCGGGAACGGCACCGGCGGTGATCCCCAGGCGGCTCTGGCCGAGGCACAGCGGGCGGACTGGCTGGCGCAGCAGGCGCAGAGCCTCGCGGAGAACGACGTGCGCGACTTCCGGAACCCGTTCGGGCCGGGCGGTGTGCCAGGGACCCGGGGCCCCGGAGGCGGGCTCGGGGGCGCGGTGCTCGGCGGGATCCTTCTCGGCGGGATGCTCGGCGGGGGAAGGGGCGGCGGCCCGGGGGGAGGGTTCGGCGGGGGCTTCGGCGGGGGGCCCGGCAGCTTCGGCGGTGGTGGCACGCGGGGCCGGATGGGCGGTGGCCGTTTCTGAGGCCGGTCGGCCGGAGGCGTGTACGCCGGCCCGTATTCCGTTTGGCGTTCAAGGAGCCGTTCAAGGAGCAGTGGCATGACCAAGCAGACCGTTCTCGGGCGGGTCACCCAGCTGGCCAGGGCGAACATCAACGCACTGCTGGACCAGGCGGAGGACCCGCAGAAGATGCTCGACCAGCTGATCCGCGACTACACGAACAACATCGTGGAGGCGGAGCAGGCGGTGGCGAGCACCATCGGCAACCTGCGCCTCATGGAACAGGACCACCAGGAGGACGTCGAGGCCGCCCGGGAATGGGGCACCAAGGCGCTGGCGGCCAGCAGGAAGGCGGACGAGCTCCGCGGGGCGGGACGGACGGCGGACGCCGACAAGTTCGACAACCTCGCGAAGGTCGCCCTCGGCAGACAACTCAGGTCCGAGCAGGAGGCGAAGACCGCGGAGCCGACGATCGCCTCCCAGACCGCGGTCGTCGACAAGCTCAAGTCGGGCCTGGAACAGATGAAGGCGAAGCTGGAGCAGCTCCGGGCGAAGCGGGACGAGCTGGTGGCCAGGGCGAAGTCCGCGGAAGCGCAGAACCGGATGATGGACGCCGTGAAGAGCATCGACGTGCTCGACCCGACGAGCGAACTCCACCGCTTCGAGGACAAGGTCCGACGGGAGGAGGCGAGGGCGCTCGGGAAGCAGGAACTGGCGGCGTCGTCGCTGGACGCGCAGTTCGAGCAGCTGGAGAGCGTGGGGGAGGAAGCGGAGATCGAGGCGAGGTTGGCGGCGCTGAAGTCCGCGTAGGGGGTGGGCGGGGGGTGGCCGCTGCGCGGGGCCGTTTCCCCACCCCGCCCCTTCCCGAAACCGGGGGGGGGGGGCGC
>NZ_JBSGZJ010000563.1:0-4127 GCF_053610925.1 Streptomyces sp. NPDC054847
CGGGCCGGGCCGCGCTCGGCCCGGCGGCGGCCGCGGCGCTGCTGGCCACCGACGAGAAGGAGGCGAAGCGGCTGCTGGCGGCGCTCGCCGAGGCGGGGCTGATCGACCATGTGCGCTCGGGGCGTTACCGGCTGCACGACGTGGTGCGCCGCTTCGCCAGGAACCGGCTCATGGACGAGGAGGACGCCGCCGACCGCGGCGCGGCGCAGGAGCGGCTGATCCGGAACTACGCGGAGCTGGCCGGCGCGGTGATCCGGATGGTCGACGGCAAGATGTCGACGAGAGCCGGGCAGTTCGGGGCCTACGGCTTCCCCTCGCTGGACGCGGCGCTGCGCTGGCTGGACGACGAGTCGAGCTTCATCACCTCGGCGCTGCGGCACGCGGAGGGTGTGGACCAGCAGGCCGTGCTCGGGCTGCTGGGCGCGCTGTGCGACTACTGCCTGCTGCGCGGGGACCTGTACCGGCTGGGCGAGATCAGCGAGCTCACCCAGGCCGTGGACCAGGGTCTGCTGGAGCGCTCCGTGCGCTGGCGTACCGGTATCGCGGCCCGGCAGCTCGGCGAGCTGGACAAGGCGCGTACGACGCTGTCGTCGGTGGTGGGCCTGTACCGGGAGGCGCACCACGACGCCGGTGCGGCGCTCGCGCTGTGCTCGCTCGGGATCACCCTGCACCACCAGGGCAACCTCACGGAGGCGGCGGCGAAGCTGCACGAGGCGATCGCGCTGCAGGACTCCCAGGAGCAGGCGGAGGACCGTGCCTGGTCACTGCACGCGCTGGCCGCCGTGGAGCGCGACCGGGCGAATCTCGCGGAGGCGCTGCGGCTGCTGGAGAGGGCGCTGGCGCTGCACCGGGAGGGCGAGTCCCTGCACGGCGAGGCCTGGTCGCAGTTCCAGCTGGGCCAGGTGTTCCTGCGCACGGGCGACGTGCCCGCCGCCCGGACGGCCCTGGAGGTGGCCCTCGACCTGTACGGCCGCACCCGGGACGGCCGCGGTGAGGCATGGGCGCTGACCCAGCTGGCGCGTGCCCGGCTCGTCGACGGCGACCCGGCGCCCGCGGTGGACGACCTGCGCCGGGCGCTGGCCAGGCACCGCGAGAACGAGGACGCCCGCGGTGAGGCGTGGACCCTGTACTACCTGGGCCAGGCCCTGGAGGAGTCCGGTGACCGCGACCAGGCGGTACGGGAGCTGGAGCGGGCGCGGACGATGTTCTCCCGGATGCGGGACGTGTACGGGCTGGCCTGCGCCCGGCATCACTCGGGACGGGTCACCCGCGACCAGCTCGCGGCCAGGACGGGCAGCCTGCGCAACTCGGGCTTCGCCCGCCAGCTCCTCGTCGACGCCCGCGCGGACTTCGCCCGGATCGGCGTCGCGCACGGCGAGGCGTGGACGTGCCTGGAGCTGGCGATGATCGACGCCGGGAACAGCCGCGCGCCGCAGGCGCTGGAGCTGTGCGACGAGGCGGCGGCCCTGTTCGCCTCGTACGGCGACGAGCGCGGCGGCGACTGGGCGCGTTTCCTGCGCTGCACCCTGCTGCCGTACGCCTCGCCCGGCGGCATCGAGGTCGGCACGGTCGTGGCCCAGGAGGAGCTGTCGCGTCTGATGGCAGCCGGGCACGCGTCGCGTGACGCGAAGCTGGAGGACTGCGCGGAGGCGCTGGCGGTGATGCTGGAACGCGGGGTGCGCCTGGAGGACGGCTGGCAGGCGTGGCAGCTGGGCCTGGTCCCGAACCGGCACGCGCGGGAGGTCATGGGGGTGCCGGTGGAGGCGGGCCGCCAGTAGGCGACACACCCGTGGGCCCGGTCCGCCGGCGCGGTCCGGGCCCAGGGGTGACGCGTCAGGCCGAGGCTGAGCCCGTCCGCTTCGCGGGGCCGGCGTCCGAGGTGGCCGTCGGGTCGGGGGCCTCCTCGAAGTTCACCCGGCCCATGTGGCGGTTCATGGACTTCATCAGGGCCCACACGCCCACAGCCAGCGCCGCGAAGACGAGAAAGCCGAGGACACCCGGGGTGACCTTGTTCTCGTCGAGCTCCTTGGCGAGGGTGGCCATGTGCGTCATTGCGAGGTGTGCGCTTGCGCTCATGTCAGGCATTGTCCCGGATGCCCGCGAAGAGGTCGTCCTCGGGGAGGGAGGTTTCGACGAGCGACTTCGCGAGCTCGTACTCCTCCGTCGGCCAGACCTCCTTCTGGATCTCCATGGGGACGCGGAACCAGCCGCCCTCCGGGTCGATCTGCGTGGCGTGCGCGATCAGCGCCCGGTCACGCGTCTCGAAGAAGTCGGCGCAGGGAACGTACGTGGTCAGCGTCCGCTCCGCGCGCTGGAACTCCTTCCAGCGCTCGAGCCACTCGCCGTACGGCGACTCGAGACCGCGCTCGAGCAGTGCCTCGTGGAGGGCGACGGTGCGGGGACGGTTGAAGCCCTGGTTGTAGTAGAGCTTCTGGGGCTGGAAGGCCGGCCCGTACTCGGACTCGGGGAACTTCTCCCGGTCGGCCGCGCCCTCGAAGGCCACCATCGTGATCTTGTGGGTCATGATGTGGTCGGGGTGCGGGTAGCCGCCGTTCTCGTCGTAGGTCGTGATGACCTGGGGACGGAAGTCGCGGATCCTGCGGACCAGCTCACCGGCCGCCTTGTCGACGTCCTCGAGGGCGAAGCACCCCTGCGGGAGCGGCGGCAGCGGGTCGCCCTCCGGCAGGCCGGAGTCGACGAAGCCGAGCCAGTCCTGCTTGACCCCGAGGATCTCGCGGGCCTCGTCCATCTCCTTCCTGCGTACCTCGTGGATGTTCTCCTCGATATAGGCGTCGCCCTGGAGCTTGGGATTGAGGATGGAGCCGCGCTCGCCTCCCGTGCAGGTCACGACCAGCACGTCCACCCCCTCGGACACATACTTGGCCATCGTCGCCGCGCCCTTGCTCGACTCGTCGTCGGGGTGGGCGTGCACGGCCATCAGTCGCAGCTGCTCAGTCAAGACTCGATCCTCAATGAATAGTCGCGTCGTGCAACTTCTATAGTGACCGAATCGGCGGACGGAAAATTCCTGCCTCCGGCTCTCGAAAGGAACGATCATGGCGGCTGTCGGCGAAAAGCTTCCGCAGGGGCGCTACGGGCGCACGGCGGACGAGCGCGCGGACCGCAAGCTGAGGATCGTGGGAGCCGTCCTCGGCGCCTGCATGCTCGCTGCCGTCGGCTGGTTCGGCTACGACTACGTCGCCGGTACGCGGATCAGCGCCGAGGTGATCAAGTTCGACGTCATGGAGGGCGCCGACGAGGTCCAGGTCCATCTCGAGGTCCGCAAGGACGCGGGGGCCGCCGGCAGCTGCACGGTGCGGGCCCTCGCGGAGGACGGCGCCGAGGTCGGCCGGCTGGACGTGGCGATCGGCCAGGAGGGTGAGAACCGCGTCGACGAGGTCGTGAAGATCCGTACGACGCGGCAGGCGACGAGCGCCGAGCTGATGGGCTGCAACGCCGCGTGACACCCCGAACCCCTCGCTGAGCAGGGGTTCTGTATTTACCGAGGCCTTTGTCCTCCCCCTTTGCCGCCGGAATTGTTAGGCTCGTGGTTTCGCCCACCCATGGGGGTACATCCTTGTGGGTAGGGCGATGCTTTGTATTCCCAGTACCTACGAGGAGCACCTGTGACCCAGACCAGCGACAACGTCACCTGGCTTACCCAGGAGGCGTACAACCAGCTCAAGGCCGAGCTGGAGTACCTGTCTGGTCCCGCGCGCACCGAGATCGCCAAGAAGATCGAGGCGGCGCGCGAGGAGGGCGACCTGCGGGAGAACGGCGGGTACCACGCGGCCAAGGAGGAGCAGGGCAAGCAGGAACTCCGTGTGCGCCAGCTGACCCAGCTCCTGGACAACGCCAAGGTCGGCGAGGCCCCGGCGGACGACGGCGTCGTCGAGCCCGGCATGGTCGTCACGATCGCCTTCGACGGCGACGAGGACGACACCCTGACGTTCCTGATGGCGTCGCGCGAGTACGCGAGCGCGGACATCGAGACGTATTCGCCGCAGTCGCCGCTGGGCGTCGGCGTGAACGGCAAGAAGGTCGGCGACGACGCCGAGTACGAACTGCCGAACGGCAAGAAGGCCGCGGTGAAGATCCTCGCGGCGAAGCCCTACTCGGGCTGAGCG
>NZ_JBSGZJ010000564.1:0-4112 GCF_053610925.1 Streptomyces sp. NPDC054847
GGCGGGGCGGCGGCGGTGCGGCGGCTGCGGACGGCGGGCGCCGAGGTGGTCGTCGGCACCTGCCCCGACCTCGGGACGATCGAGCCGGTCTACCAGCCGCTGCGCTGGATGGCCCGCCGCGTGAGCCGCCAGCTGGCCGCGGCGCAGACGATCGTGGTGGTCGAGCAGGGCGGGCGGACGGTCTCGCTGGGCGATCTGCTCGGCCCGGAGTTCGCGGCGAACCCGCGGGAGATGTTCGGGGTGGACAGCTACCACCCGTCGGCGGAGGGCTACGCGACGGCGGCCATGGCGATGCTGCCGACGCTGTGCGCGGTGCTCGGCCTGTGGCCGGAGACCGACGTGCTGGACGCGGACCGGGACGAGGACATGCTGCCGGTGGCCCGGGCGGCCGCGACGGCCGCTTCCGAGGCGGGCACGGAGGTCACGGGCGCCCGCGCGCCCTGGGCCCTGCTCAAGCACCGCCGTCGCCGCCGTCTGCCTCCTGCCGCGGAGACCGCGTCCCCCGCCACCACGACGCACGCCGAGCCCGCCAGGGGTCACGCGGGCCCCACGCACTGATCGGCCGGGCGCCAAGGCCTGCCGTACGCGCTTCAGCGGTGTACGGCAGGCCCTTGCGTACGCGGCCTCGCTGCCTACCGACAGGGCCCCGTGGGAGGCGGGGCCGATGGGGGCGGAATCCGGGCGCAGTATCGGTTTCGGGGCCGTCCTCGGCGGGGAAGGGCAAGCCGGGAGGGGGCATAAGCAAGCGCCCGCTTAGAAAAGAGGCCCGCATCACACCATCCGCGCAGTGACCCGCGCGGTACGTACGGGTAACTTCCCAACCAGCCCTTCCGTCTTCCCCTCATGGAGCCGTGATGCCCGAAGCCGTGATCGTCTCTGCCGCCCGTTCCCCGATCGGCCGGGCCTTCAAGGGCTCGCTCAAGGACGTCCGCCCGGACGACCTGACCGCCGAGATCATCAAGGCCGCGCTCGCCAAGGTGCCCGAGCTCGACCCGCGTGACATCGACGACCTGATGCTCGGCTGCGGCCTCCCCGGCGGCGAGCAGGGCAACAACCTGGGCCGCATCGTGGCCGTACAGATGGGGATGGACCACCTCCCCGGCTGCACCGTGACCCGCTACTGCTCCTCCTCGCTCCAGACGTCCCGGATGGCACTGCACGCCATCAAGGCCGGCGAGGGCGACGTCTTCATCTCGGCGGGTGTCGAGACGGTGTCCCGCTTCGTGAAGGGCAACTCCGACAGCCTGCCGGACACGCACAACCCGTTCTTCGCCGAGGCGGAGGCCCGCACGGCCGCCGTCGCGGAGTCCGAGGGCTCCACGTGGCACGACCCGCGCGAGGACGGCCTGGTACCGGACGCGTACATCGCGATGGGTCAGACCGCGGAGAACCTGGCCCGCCTCAAGGGCATCACCCGCCAGGACATGGACGAGTTCGGCGTCCGCTCGCAGAACCTCGCGGAGGAAGCCATCAAGAACGGCTTCTGGGAGCGTGAGATCACTCCGGTGACCACGCCCGACGGCACGGTCGTCAGCACGGACGACGGTCCGCGCGCCGGAGTCACCCTCGAGGGCGTCCAGGGCCTGAAGCCCGTCTTCCGCCCCGACGGCCTGGTCACCGCCGCGAACTGCTGCCCGCTGAACGACGGCGCCGCCGCGCTCGTCATCATGAGCGACACCAAGGCCCGCGAGCTGGGCCTCACGCCGCTCGCCCGGATCGTCTCCACCGGCGTCTCCGGCCTCTCCCCCGAGATCATGGGCCTCGGCCCGGTCGAGGCGTCCAAGCAGGCCCTGCGGCGCGCCGGCCTGACCACGTCGGACATCGACCTGGTCGAGATCAACGAGGCGTTCGCCGCGCAGGTCATCCCCTCGTACCGCGACCTCGGCTTCGACCTGGACAAGGTCAACGTCAACGGCGGCGCGATCGCGGTCGGCCACCCCTTCGGCATGACCGGCGCGCGGATCACGGGCACGCTGATCAACAGCCTCCAGTTCCACGACAAGCAGTTCGGCCTCGAGACGATGTGCGTGGGCGGCGGCCAGGGCATGGCGATGGTCATCGAGCGGCTGAGCTGAGCCGTAGCGGAGGGTAGGGGTCGCCCGAGGAACGAGGGCGGCACCTGCCCTCAGCGGTGGCGAAGCGAACGCGACCCGACAACGCCCGCGGCTGAGCTGAGCCGTAGCGGAGGGTAGGGGTCGCCCGAGGAACGAGGGCGGCACCTGCCCGCAGGGCCCACCGTGGATCTCAGTTCGTGACTGAATCTCCCCCAGGATGTGACCTATCTCCTGGGGGAGACGCCTTTTTGCAGGTCAGGGCCGATCCGCCGGTAAACGCCGGGCACAAAGTTCTGTCCAATTGGTGACGTAATGCACTGACAGAGTGCGCGGGTTCATCGCAAGCTGATGTAGAAGTCGGGGGATCCGATTGAAACCGGGAGTAAGTCAGTGAGCGCCATGTCTCTTGCCCTGCTGCTGACCACGGCCGCCGCCACGGCCGTGGGCGCCGCTGCCCTGCACGCCGCCCACGGGCTCCGTAAGCAGGTGGCCGCCCTGCGCAGCGAGCTCGCCGAGGCGTCCGGGCCCGCCCGCACCGCCTCCGTACCCCAGGCCCGCACCAGTGATGCCGCCGAGATACGCGCGGCCGTCGCCGAGGCGCTCGCCGAGGAACGGGAGCGCGAGCTGGCCGAGGCACGGGCCTTCTGGGCCGCGCAGGAGGCGCGTGACGCCGCGGACGCCTCCGCCCGCTACTCCGGCGAGGGCTCCGGTTCCGGATCCGCGTCGGGGTCCGCGCTCGGCGGTCTGTCGGGCATCGGCGACGACATCCCGCCGTTCTACGTCCCGCGCCAGGCCGACTTCGTGGGCCTGGAGTCCATGGGCCTCGAGTCGACGGACCTGGAGTCGCTGGATCTGGACGGCGTCGACGGGCTCGACGAGATGGCCGACCTCCCCGAGGTCACCGAGTTCGCTGAGGACTCCCCCGAGCTGGCCGCCGCCCGCCGCCGGCACCCTTCCCACCCGGACTTCGTGCCGGTCCAGACGCCTGTCGTCACCGACCATGAGCGCACCGTGTCGAAGCTCGAGGAGCTGGCGGAGACGGGCATCGAGCTCGCGGACGTCCGCCCCGGCCCGCTGGGCACCCTGGACGTGTACGTCTTCGCCGACGGCACGACCCTGTGCATGACCCCGGGCCACCGGGAGACCGCAGAGCGCCTCGCGGACGCGCTGCGCGCGGGCACCGCGCCGGTGCTGCTGGGCGGTTCCGGTGTGTCGGGCGCGTACGCCCTGACGTTCTCCTGCGGCGACGAGAGCGTGTACATCCTCGCCGACCGCGTGATCGCCTCCCACTGAGCCACCGAGCCGCCGAGCCCGGCCGCTCGCCCGCCCGCCCCCGGATCCCGGGGGCGCCGCCCGGAGGGCTACAGCCCCGAGCGGTCGGCGGCGGACCGCACCAGCGCGATCGCCTCGTCCACTTCCCTTGACGCGCCCGGCACCGGCCGAAGCGCTTCGGCCAGATCGCGGGCGGCCACCATCAGCTGGTCCGCGACCGCGAACACCCCCGCGTCGGGCATGGTCCTCGGCTCCCGTCCGGGCTCCTCGATCCGCTGCGCCCTTTCCGCGAGTTCCCTGGCCAGGGCCAGCGCCTCCGCCGCCGCGCCCCGCTGGAGCCGGCTCTGCGGCGCGGCCCGCAGACGGTCCGCGAAGCGGTCCGCCGCGGCGATCAGTCCCGTCGTATCAAGCACGCCGCGACCCTACGCGCCCTCCCGGGACTGTTGCCAATACGCGCACGCTCAGGCACGGTGGCGTGAAGAGCACACGCGCAATGCGTCCGGAGGCGCCGATGTCCCAAGTCTTCTCCGAAGAGACCCACCGAAATCTGCTCTCCCGAATCCCCGAGTGCACCGGTCGTGACATCTCCGACTGGCTCCGCACCGTCGACGAAGGACCGTCTCTCTTCAATTTCGAGGAGAAGGTCAGCTGGCTCCGGGGCGAACACAACCTCGCGTACGGACATGCGAAAGCGATCATCCACGAGTACGACCTGAGGCGGGCCGCGCGCAAGCTGCTCTAGTGGCCTCAGGTGCCGCACACGAGGAAGGGCCCGCAGGCAGTGCC